>JAIRZG010000146.1 GCA_031267345.1 Zoogloeaceae bacterium | reverse complement strand
TATCGCATTCCCGCGCGCGGCCTCATCGGTTTTCAGGGTGAATTCATGAATCTTACGCGCGGCGCCGGCTTGATAAGTCATGTATTCGACGAATACGCGCCCACCCGCGAAGGCGGCGTGGCGGATCGGCGCAATGGCGTACTGGTCTCGCAGGAAAACGGCGAGGCCGTGGCTTATGCCCTGTGGAAATTGCAGGACCGGGGCCGGATGTTCGTCAGCCCCGGCGAAAAGCTCTATGAGGGCATGGTTATCGGCATACACAGCCGGGAAAACGATTTGGTGGTCAATCCGGTGAAAGGCAAGCAATTGACCAATATCCGCGCTTCTGGAACCGATGAGGCCGTGCGTCTGGTTCCACCCGTGGATTTGCCGCTGGAAGCCGCTATCGAGTTCATCGCCGATGACGAACTGGTGGAAATCACGCCGAAAAATATCCGCATCCGCAAGCGTTATCTGACCGAAATCGAGCGCAAACGCGCGCTGCGGGTTGAACGCTGAGGACAAACGCATGAGCGCCGACGCGAACGCCCGCGCGCTGGAAGACGAATTTTTCATGCGTGAGGCGATTTATCAGGCGCAGGCGGCGGCCTGTCTGGGCGAAGTGCCGGTCGGGGCGGTTGTGGTTTATGAGAATGCTATTGTCGGGCGCGGCTTCAATTCGCCCGTTGGCGATCAGGATCCAAGCGCACACGCCGAAATTGTCGCCCTGCGCGACGCGGCGCGGCGGCTGGGCAATTACCGTCTGCCGGGGTGTGAACTGTTTGTCACGCTGGAACCCTGCGCCATGTGCGCGGGCGCGATGTTTCATGCCCGCGTTGCGCGGGTGGTCTATGGCGCGCGCGACCCGAAAGGCGGCGCGCATGTCAGTGTGCTGAATCTCTTTGCCGAAGAAAAACTCAATCACCACACCGAAATTGTCGGCGGTGTGCTGGCGGAAGCCTGCGGCAGATTGCTGGGCGATTTTTTTGCCGAACGCAGAATCCAAAGACAGCAGGAAGAAATGGAAAAAGAGGCGTGTAAGCATGTCTGAACGTCTCCTCCCGCGCATTCATGTTTCGCTGGCGCGGCAGACGCTGGAACTGCGCGACGCGGCGGGGCGTCTGCTTTGCGACTATCCGATTTCCACGGCGGCGCGGGGCGCGGGCGAGCAAAACGGCAGTTATCAGACGCCGCGCGGAAGGCATATCGTGCGCGCCAAAATCGGCGCGGGCTGTCCGCTCTACAGCATTTTTTCCGCCCGCCGTCCCACGGGCGAATGCTGGACGCCGGAGCTGGACGCCGCCTTTCCGGAGCGTGACTGGATACTCACCCGCATTCTCTGGCTTTCCGGCTGCGAACCCGGCGTCAATCGTCTGGGCGCGGTCGATTCCATGCGCCGCTACATCTACATCCACGGATGCAGCGAAAACGCCGTTTTGGGCGAAGCGCATTCGCATGGCTGCATCCGCATGGGGAACCGCGACATTCTGCGCCTGTTCGAGCGGATTCCGGCATATACGCCGGTCGAGATTCTATGAACGACGCGGGTTTGAAAAAACGCTGGCAGACGGTCGATGGCGTACTGCTGCTGGACAAGTCCGGCGGCATGACTTCCAACGCCGCGCTCCAGAAGGCGAGAAGGCTTTTTTCCGCCGCGAAAGCCGGACATACCGGCACGCTCGATCCGCTGGCGACGGGATTGCTGCCGCTCTGCTTTGGCGAAGCCACCAAGTTTTCCGCCGACTTGCTGAACGCCGACAAAACCTATGACGCCGAAATCTGTTTTGGCGTTCGCACGGATACCGGCGACCGCGAAGGCGCGATAACCGGCACGGCGCCGCTGCCGCCTGATCTTGCCGACCGGATTGAACGCGCGCTGCCGCGTTTTCTGGGCGAGCAACTGCAAACGCCGCCCATGTATTCGGCCTTGAAACATCACGGTCGCCCGCTGTATGAACTGGCGCGACAGGGCGTGACCGTGGAACGCGCGCCGCGCCGTGTGGTTTTTTACGCGCTGGAGCCGCGTGTCTGGGCGCCGCCGCGCTTCTCGCTACGGGTAAAATGCGGCAAGGGCGCGTATATTCGGACGCTGGCGGAGGATTTGGGTCAGTCCGTCGGCTGCGGCGCGCATTTGACGGCGCTTCGCCGCGCTCAGGTCGGCGCGCTGGATCTCTGTCACGCGCATACGCTGGAAACGCTGGAATCCCTGCCCGAAAACGAACGTCCCGCCTGCCTGAACCCCGTCGACAGCCTGCTCGCCACCCTGCCCGCCGCGCGTCTGGACGCGCGCGAAACCCGCTGCTTCCTGCACGGCAACCCGGTATCCAGCATTCAGGCAGCGGAACATGGCGGCGAAGTTCGCGTGTACGGAGAACAGGAAGGCGCAAAGATTTTTCTGGGCGTAGGGCGCTTCAAACCCGACCACGCCCTCTGGCCCCGCCGCCTCGTTGCGCAACCCTGACGGTGTTTAGTCCCAGCATTTGATAGCACAATATTGTCCAACAGTTGGAAGGATGCCCTATGGGACAAGTATTACACGGCTGCGCCCGCACGACAGAGGCAGTGCGTCGAGCGATACAACAGAGTCAGGCGAGCCTGAGCCAACTGGCGTCTCCGTACGGCATCAATCCCAAGACAGTGACCAAATGGAAGAAGCGACAATCGGTCAATGATCTGCCCACCGGCCCGAAACAGCCGCACTCAAGCATCCTGTCCGGGGAAGAGAAAGCCATCACATCGACATCGCCGAAGTGCATACCGCCGAGGGCCGGCTTTATCTGTTCGTCGCCATTGACCGAATCAGCAAGTTTGCTTATGCCGAATTGCATAAAAGGGCCGGAAAGACGCAGGCCGCGCAGTTTCTGCGCCATCTCAAGGAGGCGCTGCCTTATGGCATCCGTGTCATCCTGACGGACAACGGCATCCAGTTCACCCATCGCAAACAGGTCAAATATGCCATGGAACATATC
>JAIRZG010000120.1 GCA_031267345.1 Zoogloeaceae bacterium | reverse complement strand
CTCTCTCCTGAAATTGACCTTTGGTTTTCAGCGTCGCGCCGGCAATTCCCCCGACACACCGCCATGAAAGTCTGCCCATCAAAACCGTCGCGTGACTGCGACCACGGCGGAAAAATAGTCATACAGGCGCACAAAACTGGCGAAGAATACAACAAAAACTGATAAGCCGATAGCATCGTCAATAAAATTCAGGGATCAGAAAAGCAAGCGCCCTTCGGGCGAAGCAAAAGCAGAAACGACCGCGAATCCACAGGGGATTTTCGTCTCCAGCGGCGTAGCCGCTGCTGACTTTAACCGCGCCTGTTGTGGTTGATTTGCAACACCCGGCTGCGTCGCCACATTCTCCCGATAACAATGGCTTTGACAGCCGTGCACCGGGCCGCGCATACTGCGCGCCAATTTCATTCCCCCAATTCCCCAATTCCCCAATTCCCCAAAGGAGGTTTCATGTCTTGCCACGATCACAAAGGAGTTCACAACGCGCGTTGATGCGCCGGAAACCGGAGACATGAAATCGCCGGTTCGGGAGGCGTCAGCCGCCCCGAGCCAGGCCGAATCTGTGGAGGAAGCGTCGTCGCTTCCCCGTGGTTCCTTTCCAAGGAGAAGCCCTGGTATGAAAAGCCGGGGCTTTTTGTTTATTGCGCCGGACAGCCGCAAAGCGTCCGGACAATCTAAGGAAATGAACCATGACCATTCACTTGACCCTGAACGAGGGGCGCGTCCCCGTCCGGATCTGGACACCCAACGTAGAACACGAGGCGCTGCGACAGCTCATCAACCTGTCACAGCTTTCCATCATTCTGCACCCGATCGCCGCCATGCCCGACGTCCACATGGGCAGAGGCGCGACTGTCGGATCGGTGATCCCGACCGCCACCGCCATCATCCCGGCGGCGGTCGGCGTCGACATCGGCTGCGGCATGTGCGCAGTGCGCCTCACCCTGAACACCCGCGACCTGCCCGACAATCTGCATGGCGTCCGCAACGCGATCGAAGCCGCCGTGCCGACCGGCTCGACGCCATCGTCGGCAAGCATCCCGTCATCATGAAAATGCAGCGCTGTTTTGACGAAACCTGGGTTTGCCAGCTCGGCACGCTCGGTGGCGGCAACCATTTCATCGAGCTTTGCCTCGATGAGGCAGGCGAGGTCTGGGTGATGCTACATTCGGGCAGCCGCGGCATCGGCAACGTCATCGGACGCTACTTCATCGCTTCCGCGCAGAAGGACGTGTGCCGCCATCATGTCAATCTGCCGGATCGGGATCTGGCGTATTTCTCCGAGGGCAGCGAACTGTTCGATGATTACGTGGAGGCGCTCGAATGGGCGCAGGGCTACGCGATGGAGAACCGCCGTAGGCTGCTCGCGCTGACCCTGGAAAGTCTCGCCGCCAGCCTGCCGCCGTTCAAGGTGAGCGAAGAGGCGATCAACTGCCATCACAACTACGTTGCCCGCGAGGAGCATTGTGGCGAGCGCCTGTACATCACGCGCAAGGGCGCGATCCGCGCCGGCGCAGGGGAACTCGGCATCGTTCCCGGCAGCATGGGGGCGAAGAGCTTCATCGTGCGCGGCTTGGGCAATGCGGCATCCTACTGCTCGTGCTCGCACGGCGCGGGCCGGCGCATGAGCCGCAACAAGGCGAAGCGCAGCTTCACCCGCGACGATCTCGCCGCGCAGACTAAGGGCATCGAGTGCCGCAAGGACGACGGCGTGCTCGACGAAATCCCCGGAGCGTACAAGGACATCGACGAGGTGATGGCGAACCAGAGCGACCTCGTGGAGGTCGTGCATACCTTGAAGCAGGCGCTCTGCGTCAAGGGGTAGCGGAGATTGGATGCCGGGGATCGGACAAGCTCTCCCCGGCTTTTTTCAAAGGAGAAACAAACATGTGGCACAACCGCGTCTTTGAGCGCCTCCTGAAACCGGAACCAGGGTGCGATCTCAATGCGTCCGCGTATCCCGTGCTGCACAGCAAAGCGACCAGGCGGCGGCACACATGGCCTGGGCGCGGCTGGACATCGACCTCGATAACGCGAAATACGCCGTGCCGCCCGTCTCGCTCTACAGCGACTTGCCGTGGCGTTTCTGCTTTCACGCGACGGACTCCCTGCCCGTTTTCCTGGCGCGGAACGGAAGAGCCGCCCGGCGCCCGGCTGCAAAAATTCATGCTGTAAGGAGAAGATCATGACCAGAAGACAACACCTCTCGCTGCCGCCTTCGCCGCCACCGCGAAACCCGCTCGCCACCGCGGCGAAGATGCGGCGCGGCGTCGAGATTCATGAAAAAAGCCGGGGCGCGCTGCGCCGCGGGCTACACATGAAACTCTCGCAAGCGGTCAAAGGCAACTATTCCGTGCTCGACACGCTGGAAGACTGAAGTGCATTAATTACCCAAGGCCACCGGACAATTAATTGAGCGAACGCGGTCATACGCATGATCGAGGGTGCGCAGAGCGGCTTCAAGGTGATTTTCGAGCGCATCGATCGAATCGAATACAAGACGAAAATGTCATTTATACGATGGCCCTGCGCAACGCAGCAGCCTCTGGCGATCATACAATACTGAATTTTGAAACCGCATCCGCCAATGCGGTGGCTCACTCGCTGTCGCATTCTTCTTCGTCCCGCGAACATTCATCATGAAAAAAACCAACCAACCCCGTAAATCATCGCCCCCGAAAGAAGCAAAATTGTCCAGAACCGTCGCGCCGGAAGGCGTGTCGCTGGCCGACTGGCAGCGTGCCCTGCGTCGTCAGTTCGGGCGTGAACAGGCATTCGAACTGGAGAATCTCGGTACGGAACCGTTTTTTTCCAATTTTCGCGTCGGCAATCCGCATTCCAAAACCAGCTATCGTGTGGCCATCCGCGGCAAAGCGCCGGGGGACAATTACTGCACTTGCCCGGATTATGCGACCAATGCGCTGGGAACCTGCAAACATATCGAGTTCGTCCTCGCGCAACTGGAGAAAAAACGCGGCGCCAAAAAAGCCTTTGCGCA
>JAIRZG010000104.1 GCA_031267345.1 Zoogloeaceae bacterium | reverse complement strand
CGAACAGCAACCGTGATGGCAACAGGCGTCTGGATGGCGAAAACATTGTCGTCCTGCCGTGTGCCGCGCCCTTCTCCCCCCAGATCAATTACCCAGATTTCATCGCACAATCGCCGCATGTGCTGGCGCATCCCCAAAAAAGCGTCGCCGTCGATAAACGAACTGGCGGTAATGAAGCTGACGATGCCGGGGCCGTTGGCAAGGTCATGCTCAAAGGTCTTCCACAAGGCCCAGCGCCAGAAATAAACATAAAGGTTGTACAGGTTCTTGAGACTGCCGCCCTTGCCCGCTGCTTTGACCGGTTTGATAAAGTCAGCCAGAATCGCATCCTTTCCATCCTTCGCTTCGCCCCAGCGCACCCAGCCACCCGTGAGCGCGCGATTCTCCTTTGTCGCCGCCGCGTGGCGGTCGTAAGGCGGATTGCCGAGGCAGACGAGCACCGGCACGGTTTCCTTCACCCGTTTGGCGCGTTGATGCTCCATGCCGATGGGCTGATAGAGCAAGGGTAATTCGGGAATTTTTTCGTGCGGCGATTCGAGCGTATTATTCAACATGATCTGCACGCCGTCGCCGGGCAAGTCCGCCCCGTATTGCCGCAACATCCGCGTCAGGCGCAAGGCGGCGACGGCGTAAGGGCCAACCATGAGTTCAAAGCCATAAAGGTTGTTGCCCAACAGCGCGGCGCGGGCGGGCAGCGCGCCTTGCCCTTCGTCCTGCCGCACCGATTCCAGCGCGTGTTCAATGACGCCAAGCAGGTAAGTGCCCGTGCCTACCGCCGGATCGAGCACATTGACGCCGCCCGTGGCGAAGCCGAGTTTTTTGCCGAACTTTTGCCGCAACAAATCATCGATCATGCACACCTGCGCCTTCACCACTTCGACCGGCGTGTAATAAACGCCCGCGTTACGGCGTAATTCCGGATCGTATTCGGCGAGAAAATCCTCATAAAAATTCAGCCAGGGGTCGCGCCGTCCGCCGCTCATCGTGCCGGGGGGCGTCCGGTTGATGACGCGCAACAACATATCGAGCGCGGGGCCGAGATGTTCCTTGACCAAGGGATCGGTCAACACCTGCAAGGCGCGGGAAAGCAAACTGTTGGCGTGGGTGAGCGAGGCGACAGCCTTGTCGATAAAGAGCGTGTCGCCGCCATTGGAGCGCGCCAGCAACAGGGAGAACGTCACCGTCTGCGCGTAGGCGTCGGCGAAATGCGCGTCGTCCGCGCCGGGGAAGAGATAACGCCGCCAGTCGGCGGCGGCGCTCATCACCGCCGGGATCCGGTTTTGCAGCGCGTCAAGCACGTCGTCGCGCAGGTTGCGGCACAGCGGCGCAAGGTATTCGACAAGTTGTTTTGCGTTATCGGGAACGATGGGTTCCCAGGCGAAAAAGTCGCGCAGGAGAACGCCAAACTGGCGCTCGCTCTCCGCATCAACCGCCGCCGCGCCAAGTGCGCGCGGGTCACTGGACAGAGAAAAAGCGCGAGTCCGCTCGCCCATGCGGTAAAGGCAGAATTCCCGTCCATCACTGTAAAGAATGTTGGGCAGGTTTTTGAAGCGTTCCCATTGCCGCTTGTCATGGCCGGTAAACTGCGCCGTATTCGCGCCCTTGCCGGGCGCTTTCAGTTCAACATGACCACACAGGAGTTTGCCACAGGCGACGCCGTAATCGGGACGCCCGCCGCCATTGGCAAGCAGGGTCTCGCCAATGGGAACGATGTTCTCAAAACCCAGCTCGCGGCCTGCGGCGAAAAGCAATTGCTCGAACGGCGCGCGAAGCTGGTCTTCCGGCTCTCCCGCTACAGCAGTGGAAAATTTTTCATGGATGGCGCTTGCAAACTGTTGCAACGCGGACGGAGTGGCGCAGACAGGCATGGTGAACGCGCTTTCGGTCATTCAGGTTATGTGAAAAGCAAAACCTCTGTTAATCCTGGCGCCGGAGTTTGTCATGCAATCCCTGAATGGGATAGACGATCAGTTCGCCGCCGGAGGTGATGCCTTCCGCCGCCGCTTCCGCGCCCCAGAGGGTGGTGTACATGGTCACTCTGGCTTGCAGACCGGAAATGCGGATGGAGCGGGAGTCGTTTACCGCCTGGCGTTTTTCTTCCACCGTATTGATGATCAGGGCGATTTCGTTGTTCTTGATCATGTCGACGATGTGCGGGCGGCCTTCCGTCACCTTGTTGATGGCTTCCACGGGAACGCCCGCGCCCGCGATGGCGGCTGCCGTGCCGCGCGTCGCCACGATGGAAAATCCGGCTTTTTCAAGATGACGGGCAATATCCACCGCCTTGGCCTTGTCGCCTTCCTTGACGGAAAGAAAGACCTTGCCGCCTTTGGGCAGACGCACGCCCGCCGCCAGTTGGGATTTGACGAAGGCTTCGGCAAAGCTCTTGCCGACGCCCATGACTTCGCCGGTGGATTTCATTTCCGGCCCTAAAATGGTATCCACGCCGGGGAACTTGATGAAGGGGAACACCGCTTCCTTCACCGAAAAATACGGCGGCACGACCTCCACCGTCACGCCCTGCGCCTTGAGGCTTTTGCCCGCCATGCAGCGGGCGGCGATCTTCGCCAGTGGCAAGCCGGTAGCCTTGGAAACAAACGGCACGGTGCGCGAGGCTCTGGGGTTCACTTCCAGCACATACACCACGTCATTCTGGATGGCGAACTGCACATTCATCAACCCCACGACATTCAGCGCCTTCGCCATCAGACGGGTTTGCCGCCGCAGTTCGTCGGTAATCTCCCGCGAAAGCGAATACGGCGGCAGGGAACAGGCGGAATCGCCGGAATGCACCCCCGCCTGTTCGATGTGCTCCATGACGCCGCCGATGATGACTTCCTCGCCATCCGCCAGCGCGTCCACATCCACTTCGCAGGCGTCATTCAAAAAACGGTCGAGCAGCACCGGTGAATCGTGGGAAACTTTTACGGCCTCGCGCATGTAGCGTTCCAGGTCTTTTCGCTCATGCACGATTTCCATCGCCCGCCCGCCCAGCACGTAGGAAGGCCGCACCACCAACGGATAACCGATTTCGGCGGCGAGCTTCAGGGCTTCTTCCTCGGTGCGGGCGGTGCGGTTGGGCGGCTGTTTCAAGTCCAGTTCATGCAAAAGCTGCTGGAAACGCTCGCGGTCTTCGGCAATGTCGATGGATTCGGGCGTTGTGCCGATGATGGGGACGCCATTCGCTTCCAGATCCAGCGCCAGTTTCAGGGGCGTCTGTCCGCCATACTGGACAATCACGCCCAGCGGTTTTTCCACGGCGACGATTTCCAGCACGTCTTCCAGGGTTAGCGGCTCGAAATACAGGCGGTCGGAAGTGTCGTAATCCGTGGAGACCGTTTCCGGATTGCAATTGACCATGATGGCCTCAAAGTCGTCTTCACGCATCGCCATCGCCGCATGTACGCAACAGTAATCGAATTCGATGCCCTGCCCGATGCGGTTCGGCCCACCGCCCAGGACGATGATTTTTTTCCGTTCGGTCGGCGCGGCCTCGCATTCTTCTTCATAGGTGGAATACATGTAGGCCGTATTGCTGGCGAATTCGGCGGCGCAGGTATCGACGCGCTTATAGACCGGACGAATGCCCAAGGCATGACGACAACGCCGCACCTCGGCTTCCGTGACGCGCGTCAGATAGGCGATCCGCCGATCCGAAAAGCCCTTTCGCTTCAAAAAACGTATTTCCTCTGCCGTCAGGGTTGGGAAATCGCGTTTTTCCAGTTCCAGTTCCAGATCGACGATGGCCTTGATTTCGCCCAGAAACCAGGGATCGATGCGGGTGAGTTCAAAAACTTTTTGCAAGCTCATGCCCACGCCGAAAGCGTCCGCCACGTACCACAGACGCTCCGGCGAAGGCCGCGCCAACTGCTCGTCAATGGTCTCGGCATCCACCGATTTCAGGTTGAAGCCATCCACGCCGACTTCGAGGCTGCGCAAGGCTTTTTGCAGGGATTCGGCAAAGGTGCGGCCAATCGCCATCACTTCGCCCACGGATTTCATTTGCGTGGTCAAAGTAGCGTCCGCCTGAGGGAACTTTTCAAAGGCAAAGCGCGGCGCCTTGGTGACGACGTAATCAATCGACGGCTCAAAGGATGCGGGCGTTTTGCCGCCCGTGATGTCGTTTTTGAGTTCGTCCAGCGTATAGCCCACCGCGAGCTTGGCGGCGATCTTGGCAATGGGAAAACCGGTCGCCTTGGACGCCAGCGCCGATGAACGCGAAACGCGCGGATTCATTTCGATAACAATCATGCGACCATCATCAGGATTGATGGCAAACTGGACATTGGAGCCGCCCGTATCGACGCCAATCTCGCGCAGCACCGCGATGGAGGCGTTACGCAGGATCTGGTATTCCTTGTCGGTCAAGGTCTGCGCCGGCGCGACGGTGATGGAATCGCCGGTATGCACACCCATCGGATCGAGGTTTTCGATGGAGCAGACGATGATGCAGTTGTCCGCCTTGTCGCGCACCACTTCCATTTCAAATTCTTTCCAGCCGATCAGCGATTCTTCAATCAGCAGTTCGTGCGTCGGCGAGGCTTCCAGACCGCGCTTGCAGATGGTCTCGAATTCTTCCATGTTGTAGGCGATGCCGCCGCCCGTGCCGCCCAGCGTGAAGGAAGGCCGGATGATGACGGGGAAACCGATGACCGCCTGCACCTGTAAGGCTTCTTCCATTGAATGCGCGATGGCGGAACGGGCGGAACCCAAACCGATTTTGCTCATCGCCGCCTTGAATTTCTGCCGGTCTTCCGCCTTGTCGATGGCTTTTTTGGACGCGCCAATCAATTCCACACCGTATTCCGCCAGCACGCCTTCGCGGTCGAGGTCGAGTGCGCAATTCAGCGCGGTCTGACCGCCCATCGTGGGCAACAGCGCGTCAGGGCGTTCCTTTTCGATAATCTTCGCCAACACCTGCCAGGTAATGGGTTCGATGTAGGTGACATCGGCGGTTTCCGGGTCGGTCATGATGGTCGCCGGATTGGAATTGACCAGAATGACGCGGTAGCCCTCCGAGCGCAATGCCTTGCACGCCTGCGCGCCGGAATAGTCGAATTCGCACGCCTGTCCAATCACAATCGGGCCGGCGCCAATAATCAGGATACTTTTCAGGTCAGTGCGTTTGGGCATGTCGGAGGTCGGGGAACAGAGGTCAGGAATCAGGGATCGGTAAAAGCGCGGTCAGGATCAGGCGGGCAGCGGGCGTTTCGCAGGCTGCCGGATTCTACCCGAAGCCAGGCAAGTGGGCAAATACGGGGGCAACCGCAAACCCGCAACGGCAATGACAAAAGCGTGAGTAAAGGGGAAGGCCGGATAGCGAATGCGACGACGAACGCAAAAAAACTTGCGCCCGGATCATTTTGCGCATGCAATACATTCCATGATCGCCTGCGAGCAGGAACACGCGCAGGTTGGCCTGAACGCAATGCGCGCCACAGCAATTGCCTGACGCGCGCGGCGTTTCAACCCGACCCGCGCGCTATCCCCCCCCTGCTGCTATCTGCTCTTGCGTTCAAGCAGCCGAAGCAGCTGCAACTTGAGCCGTATCTTGTCCAGTTCCCCGGATAGCGCGTCCATTTCCAGACCGATTTCAAGCAGACGACCAAGATCAGTGGAATCTTCGGGGTCCAGATAGGCAGCTTCAAATGCCAGTCCCATGACCTGCTTCAGGAGTTGGGTCATGCGCAAAACCTCCGGCTTGGCGCTCGTCAGGACACGGATCCCGGATTCGAGGGACTGGCAAGCCTTTGTCAGATCGGCATCCTTGCATTGTTTCTGGGCAAAAAGGGCTTGCAGACGCACGACCAGCGCGTCGAAAACGGCATCGGTTTGCGCGATCATCGGCTCCAGATTTTCCGCTTCATTCGCGCGCAGGGCAGGCGCATGAATCTGTTGTCTGCGTCGATCCGCTTCGTCCGACGTGAGTTCCCCCGTTTTGACTTCCTTCATCTCCTGACGGACGGTGTCATAAATTTCGTCCGCGACGTCCGTGCTTTTCCCAATGGCTTCCAGGAACGCCTCCTGCCATTGTTGCAGCGTGTCAAGCAATTCAATGGCTTCCGTGAACTCATCCTCCCGTTGGGCAAGCGATTCCCGGGCTTCTTCCTTCATTTCCTGCAACGCATCCGCCTCAGGCGCTGGCGCTTCTGTTGCCGCCGTCGTTTCCTCCGCCTCCACGCCGGTTTCTGCCGCCATTACGCCGCCAGAAGCCAACAGGAGCGCCGCAAAAGTTGTATTGATCCAAAATTTTTTCATCCCGTGTCATGCCTTTGTCGCAAAGATTTATGGATTCCCGTTGCCGGGAGAGATACTCTTGATTACTTGACCTGCCCGATCTGTCTTTCGTAATCCGTCGCCAGATGTTCCGGAAGCACTTCCCTGGAATCGTAGCGCTGGTAATTGATCCGGACTTGCGCCCACAGCGAACCGCGCCAGTCGGGGAGGCTCAATTCGCCGCCATTGCCGTCTTCCACATACAGCAAAATACGCTCATCGTCGCCTTCCTTGCTAACGTAATAGATGCGTTCGGTATGTCCCGGCTGATAGCGCACTTCCACCCAGAACACACGTCCGTCCCAAGGGTGGTTGATGCCCGAAATCTTGAGCACGGCATGGTCATCCGCCGCCGTGTGGGCAAGCTGCACCACCAGTTGTTCCGGCCCCTGATAAAACGCGCCGTATTTGGACATCGCCGGGCGATCCCAGGCCAACGCGATCTGCCCGCACAGCAACAACGCCAGACAGCAAAGCAATCTAAAGGTTTTCATGTTGCGCTCCTAAGTAAGCAAAAAAAATGTAACGGATTATACCCGCGTACTCATGTTACCCGGCAAGCGGTCAAACTAACGCAAACCACGCCCCCAAGCCGAACAGCGCCGCATGGGCAATCAGACACAAGACCAGCGGCCACCAGGATGGCGCAGCGGCTTCGCGCAAGGCGGCGGCAATGCGGGGAACCAGCACTGAATGCAAGCGTTCGCTCTCCGTCTGCGCCGTTTCCCCCTCCTCCTTCGCCTCCCCCGTTGCCGTCCAATCAGCGAGACCAGGGCAGACGGCGGGTGGCGAAACGCGCTATACGCCGCGTCCAGCTACGTCCACCCAGCGGTACGGATTCCAACGTTTGGGCAATGCCGTCTTCGGATAACCACTGTCCGGCGTTACGCAGCGTATTCCGGGTGCACGGCATGGCGAACAGTCGATTGCTCACGAGACACCTCGCCAGACGGTCGGCGATCGGCTCGCTGTGCGCCGCCACCGCCCGCTGAAGGGCGCGCCGCCAAGCGTAGAAAAAGCTGAGGAAGCCGTACACAAAAATGAAAAACGGCAGGATGACGCCGACCAAAAGTTCCGGTACGAAAAGAAGCGCAATCAACGCGCTGATACCGCCTGCGCGCGCAGCCGCCACTCCCGGCCCGGTAAGCGCCTGGCTCCAGTACAGCGCCAGGTCACGCCGCCGCCCACCAGCACGGACAACGCCAGCCCCGCTGCCATCGTCCCCAGAAATGTCGCGCCCGCTTTCAGCCCCGTGTTCAACCCTGTCCGCACGACAGAGGAGGAAATATTAGTCGATGTCGCAAGATTTCCTTTTTGTCCGCGTGGGGAATTATGCGCTGCGCGCACTCATGCCCTTCAGAAACCGGTCAAACAGATAGGCCACATCGTGCGGGCCGGGACTGGCTTCCGGATGCCCCTGAAAGGAGAAGGCCGGAACATCGGTGCGGGTGAGGCCTTGCAACGAGCCGTCAAACAGGGAAACATGCGTCGCGCGCAGGTTTTGCGGCAGGGATTCCGCCTTCACCGCAAAGCCGTGATTCTGGCTGGTAATCAACACCTGCCCGCTATCCAGATCCTTGACCGGATGATTCGCGCCGTGATGCCCGAATTTCATTTTTTCCGTTTTCGCGCCGGAGGCCAGCGCCAGCAATTGATGTCCCAGACAAATGCCGAACAGCGGCAGGGCGCGGTCGAGAAATTCACGAATCGCCGCAATCGCGTAATCACAGGGTTCCGGGTCGCCGGGGCCGTTGGATAAAAACACGCCGTCCGGTTGCAGCTTGAAGACTTCGGCGGCGGGCGTTTGCGCCGGGACCACCGTCAGCCGACAACCGCGCGTCGCCAGCATCCGCAGGATATTGTGTTTTACGCCAAAGTCGTAAGCCACGACATGAAAGCGCGGCTCGGGAAGCGGCGTGGCAAATCCGTTTTTCAGCGCCCACTCGCCCGCCCTCCAGTCATAGGCCGTCTTGGCGCTGGCGGTTTTCGCCAGATCCATCCCCGCCAGACCGGGAAAAGCGCGGGCATTCGCCAAGGCTTTTTCCACATCCGCTTCCCCCGCGAGTATGCAGCCCGCCTGTGCGCCCTTGTCGCGCAAAATGCGCGTCAATTTACGGGTATCAATGCCCGCAATCGCCACTACGCCTTGCCTTTGCAGATAATCCGGCAGACTTTCTTCGGCGCGCCAACTGGAAAGCTGCGCGGGCAAATCGCGCACCACCAGACCGGCGGCATAATTGGCGGCGGATTCAAAATCTTCGGCGTTGCAGCCGACATTGCCGATATGCGGATAGGTGAGGGTGACAATCTGACGCGCGTAGGAAGGGTCGGTGAGAATTTCCTGATAGCCCGTCATGGCGGTGTTGAACACCACCTCGCCGCTCGTCGCCCCCAAAGCGCCAATGGCAATGCCGCGAAAAACCGCGCCATCGGCAAGGACAAGCATTGCGGGCGAATGATGAGGAACGAGCGACACGGGAAAACTCCTGGATTGAAGATGCAGAGAAGCGCCAGACCCCTTGAAAATCAAACATTTCCGGCGCTCAAAAAGCCTGCGGATTCTACCTGAAGTCCTCGCGGACGGCAATTCGCCGTATCGGGCCGGTACCTGTTGTCCTCCTGATTGTTAAATTAGGAAATAAATTGTAGCGGAGCCAGCAGTCCAAGGGCGGGGTGTGTGCGTTCATTTCGGGTGTACGTGGGCAAGTATGCCAATAGGGTACGTTGTACCGGGACATCGACGCGGAGAAGTGCTTGCCGAAGCGTGTTACCCTGCCGAACAACAGTGCGGCACACGCCTGCTTTTCCCCGCAACGCCCTTGTCTACAGGCGCAATTGCTGTCCGCAGGAGTTGCAAGGGTACAATGCGATCTTCTTTTTTGTTGACTGTTTATGACTGTATGTGACGCATCCCTTCCCCGAATTGCCCCTCTTCCCGATTTATTGATCAGCCAGATAGCGGCGGGGGAAGTTGTCGAGCGACCGGCCTCGGTGCTCAAGGAATTGCTGGAAAACGCGCTGGATGCGGGCAGTACGGCGATTACGGCGCAACTGGAAGCGGGCGGCGTCCGGCTGATGCGGGTCAGTGATGATGGCTGCGGCATTGTGCGCGAGGATTTGGCGCTGGCCTTGACCCGCCACGCCACTTCCAAGATTCATTCCCTGGACGATCTGGAAGGTGTCGCCAGCATGGGTTTTCGTGGCGAGGCGCTGGCGTCGGTGGCGTCGGTGGCGCATCTTGCGCTGATCAGTCGCGCCCGTGGCAGTGCCCATGCCTGGCGGCTCAACGCCGAACCCGGCGCAAAAGCGGAGCCTGCCGCCCTGATGAATGGCACGGTGGTGGAAATGCGCGAGCTGTATTACAACACCCCGGCGCGGCGCAAGTTTTTGAAATCGGAAGGCACGGAATACGGGCATTGCATGGATGCCCTGAAACGCATTGCGCTCTCGCAGCCGCAGATCGCTTTCAATCTCGCGCATAACGGGCGCGCGACCCTGCATCTGCCCAGAACGGGGACGCCGGAGCGGGTATGCGCCATTCTGGGTGACGCCTTTATCGGCACGGCGCGGCATGTGGCGGCGGAAGCGGGGATGCTGGCGCTCTCCGGCCTGACGCAGGACCCTGTGTTCGCCAGCGACGCGGATGCGGGACACGCCAAAAGCCAGTATCTCTTTGTCAATGGACGTTTCGTGCGGGACAAACTGCTCACGCACGCGATTCGCGAGGCTTACCGCGATGTTTTGCATGGCAGTCGCCAGCCCGCGTATTGTCTTTTCCTTTCCATTGATCCGGCGGCGGTGGATGTAAATGTGCATCCCGCCAAGACGGAGGTGCGTTTCCGCGACGCCCGCAGTGTGCATCAGTTTGTGTTCCATGCCTTGCAGCGGGTGCTGGCGGTCGGGCGCGAAGGCGGTGCGCAAACCGAAGCGTCGGTCGTGGCGCGTTTTGCCGATAAAAGAACTTTTCATCAACCGGGACTGCGGATGCCGGAATCCATGCCCAGCGCCACGCCGGAGGCGTATTTCCGCTTTACGCGCGAAGTCATGGAAGACGAGCGGGCGGGCGGATTTGCGGCCTTGCCGGAGGCGCGCGTCGAAGGCGCACAAGAAGCCGAAGCAGGCGATGCGCCGCCGCCTTTGGGGTACGCGCTGGCGCAGCTTTCCGGCATTTATATTCTGGCGCAGAACGCGACGGGACTGGTGCTGGTCGATATGCACGCCGCGCACGAGCGCATTTTGTATGAGCAATTGAAAAACGCGCTGGATCAACAGGCGATGGGCGCGCAACAACTCCTGCTGCCTGCGGTATTCAAGGCGTCGCCGCTGGAAATCGACACGGCGGAAAATCACGCCGCGTCACTGGCTGAATTGGGTTTCGAGTTGGGACTGGCAGGCCCCGGCGAACTGGTGTTGCGCGCCATACCCTGTCTGCTGCAAGATGGCGATCCGGTCAAACTGGCGCGCGCCCTGCTGGCGGAGCTGGAAGAACACGGCTTTTCCCAACGCATGACCGCCTATCGCAACGAACTGCTGGCGACCATGGCCTGTCACGGCGCCGTCCGGGCGCACCGACAACTGACGCTCGCCGAAATGAACGCCCTCCTGCGCCAGATGGAACACACCGAACGCAGCGGTCAATGCAACCACGGTCGCCCCACCTGGACCACCCTCTCTATCGCTGAACTGGATCGGCTGTTTTTGCGGGGACGCTGATCGGAGGACAAAAAATAGAGGACGGTAAAAGTTACGGGCGACAAAGCCGCCACATCATTGACGGTCTTCGGTCTTCCGTCTTCTGATCAGCGGACAATCGGCTTGTAGCGAATCCGCCTGGGTTTTGCGCCTTCTTCGCCCAAGCGGGCTTTTTTGTCGGCTTCGTATTCTTGATAGTTTCCGGTGAAAAAGACCCATTGCGAATCGCCTTCAGCGGCGAGGATATGGGTGCACAGGCGGTCCAAAAACCAGCGGTCATGGGAGATGATGAGCGCGCAGCCTGCGAATTCCAGCAAGGCGTCCTCCAGCGCGCGCAGGGTTTCCACGTCCAGATCGTTGGAAGGCTCGTCCAGCAGCAACACATTGCCGCCCGTCCTCAGCGTTTTGGCAAGATGCAGGCGTCCGCGCTCGCCGCCGGAAAGTTTGCCGACCTGCTTGCCCTGATCCGCGCCCCTGAAATTGAAGCGGCCGATATAGGCGCGGCTGGACATTTCAAACTTGCCGATGGTGAGCGTATCCAAGCCATCGGCGAGTTCATCGAAGACGGTTTTTTCACCATCGAGACAATCTCGGGATTGATCGACACAGGCGAGTTTTACGGTTTGTCCAATGGCGATTTCGCCGGAATCCGGCGCTTCCCGCCCGCTGATCATTTTGAACAGCGTGGACTTGCCCGCGCCATTGGGGCCGATGATGCCAACAATCGCGCCCGGCGGCACGATGAAACTCAAAT
This sequence comes from Zoogloeaceae bacterium, assembly GCA_031267345.1. Lineage (GTDB taxonomy): Bacteria > Pseudomonadota > Gammaproteobacteria > Burkholderiales > Rhodocyclaceae > Azovibrio. The sequence continues at coordinate 4,676 of JAIRZG010000104.1, read as the reverse complement.
CGTCCATCAACAGCCGATCGCCAAAGGACTTGCTGACGGCATTGAATTCAATCACCTTGTCACCCAGGCGTTCGCCCACGGGGATGAAAATTTCCCGTGTCTCGTTGCGCTTCTGGTATTCAAAGCTGGACATTTCCTCAAAGCGCGCCAGCCGCGCCCTGGATTTGGCCTGTCGCGCTTTCGGGTTGGCGCGCGCCCATTCCAGTTCCTGCCGCATGGCCTTCATGCGCGCGTCGACCTGCTTTTGCTCCTGTTCCAGACGGGCTTCTTTTTGTTCCAGCCAGGAAGAATAATTGCCTTTCCAGGGAATGCCGCAACCTCTATCCAGTTCGAGTATCCACTCGGCGACGTTATCCAGAAAGTAGCGGTCGTGGGTGACGGCAACCACCGTGCCGGGAAAACGCTGGAGAAACTGCTCCAGCCATTCCACCGATTCGGCGTCCAGATGGTTGGTGGGTTCGTCCAGGAGCAGCATGTCGAATCTGGAGAGCAGCAGCTTCGCCAGCGCGACGCGCCGCTTTTCGCCGCCGGAAAGCTGGCCGATGCTGGCGTCCCAGGGCGGCAGGCGCAAGGCGTCGGCGGCGATTTCCATCTGGTTGTCGATGTCGGCGCCGCCGACGGCGATGATGGCTTCCAGTCGCGCCTGTTCTTCGGCGAGTTGGTCAAAATCGGCGTCCGGCTCGGCATAGGCGGCGTAGATGGCTTCCAGCCGCGTCTGCGCGTTCCGAATTTCGCCCAGGGCGGATTCCACTTCCGCGCGCACGGTTTTTGTCGGATCGAGTTGCGGCTCCTGCGGCAGATAGCCGATGGAAACGCCCGCCAGCCGCTGCACTTCGCCGTCATAGTCCGTATCCACATTCGCCATGATTTTCAGCACCGTGGATTTTCCCGCGCCGTTCAGCCCCAACAGACCGATTTTCGCGCCGGGGAGAAAGGAAAGCGAAATATCCTTGATGATCTGCCGCCGAGGCGGGACAACCTTGCTGACGCGCAGCATGGACATGACATATTGGGCCATTGTGTTTTCCTGAAAATGAAGGGGGATTGAAGTCCGGTAAAAAAAGCAGCGGCGCGGCGGGAATTTCATCGCGTCGGCGGGAAAGGTTGGCGACAGGATTTTTAAGGATGCGCGCAGTTTATACGCATTCTTGCGCGTGGCGCGCATGAGTTTGTCGCAAAAAATTCTGTCCGCGCCCCTCTGTTTGCCCGTAGAATCCCGCCGATGCGTTCCGATGCCCTTTCCGTTTTCCCTGCCCGTCCGCGCCGACTTGCCTTGTGGGTCGGGCTGGCATTCGCTTTGGGCATTGTCCTGCAATTCGCGCTCATGACGCCCGGCGGCGCAAGGACAGGAGATGCCGCGTTTGTCGAAGTGTGTACGGCAATGGGGATGCAGCGCGTTCTGTTTCCGGCAGCGGATGACGACGCGCCGCCGTCTTCTTCCAGCGGCTTGCACTGCCCGCTGTGCGTCATGACGGCGGATGGCGTGGCGCCGCCCGCCGCGCTGCCCGCTTTTCCGCTGCCGGAATCAACCGCCGCGCGCCACCTGCGCCTGCGCGCCGACGACACGCCAAAAAATCCGCCTGACCTGCGCCACGCGCCGCCGCGCGCGCCGCCTTTCGCCTTTGCCTGATTCATCGCCTGTCCCCTTGCGGGACGACCTCGCCCTGCGTTTTGCAAAGGGCGGAAGAATGGATTTTGCGAAGGAAAATCATCATGTATTCGTATTGCAAAAAAACGCCGTGTCCGGCGTTTGTCGCCGCGCTTTGGGCGCTGTTCGCCTTGCCGCTCCTGGCGGCGGAGGAAGAAGAAACGGTAACGCTGGAGGCCATCGTCGTCACCGCGCCGCCCATGCGGACGCCGTTGCGCGTCGAATTCGACCCCCGCGCGCCGCAACAACCCCTGCCCGCCAACGACGGCGCGTCCCTGTTGAAAACCCTGCCCGGCATGAATGTGATCCGCAAGGGCGGCACGGATGGCGACCCGGTGTTTCGCGGCATGGCGGCTTCACGCCTGAACATTCTGCTCGATGGCGAGCAGATTCTGGGCGGCTGCGGCGGACGCATGGATCCGCCCACCGCCTACATTTTCCCCGACAGTTATGATCGGGTAACGCTGTTGAAAGGCCCGCAAAGCGTGCTGTACGGTCCCGCATCCGCTGGCTCCGTGCTGTTTCAGCGTACGCCAACCTATTTTGCCGAACCCGACTGGCGGGTGAACAGCGCCCTGACCGCCGCCAGTTTCGACCGCCACGACGAATTCCTCGACGTGAAGGGCGGTACGCCTCTGGGTTACGTACAGGGCATTCTCACCCATTCCCGTTCAGGCGATTACAAGGATGGCGACGGCAAAAGCGTACATTCGCGCTACGAACGAACAAGCGCCACCGCCATTCTGGGCTGGACGCCGGACAAAGACACCCGTCTGGAATTTTCTGCCGTCCGTAGCGACGCCGAAGCCGCTTATGCCGACCGGGGCATGGACGGCAGCAAATTCCAGCGCGAAAACTACGGCCTCAAGTTCGAGAAAGCGCAAATCAGCGACGTGTTGGACAAGATCGAAGCCAGCGTGTATTACAACTACATCGACCATGTGATGGATAACTACTCGCTGCGACAGCCGCCCACGACGGGCATGATGGCAGGCCCCATAGCGAGTAACCCCGACCGCGAGACCACAGGGGGGCGTCTGGCATTTAGCTTTCTGCCTGCCGACAGCCTGCAATGGATTGTCGGCGCCGACCAACAGGGCAATGTGCATCGCGGACGCAGTGGTGGTCGTAGCGGCATGTCAAACTATTACCGGGATCAGAAGCGCGTCGACAATCTGCGCTTCAATGCTTACGGTCTCTTTTCCGAACTCACCTGGCAGGTGAATCCCGACGACCGCTTCATCGCCGGTCTGCGTAGTGACCGCTGGCAGGCAAAGGATAAGCGGCAGGCGTTCAGCCTCATCACCATGGGCATGACCATGAACTATGCCAATCTCACCGCCAACCAGACGCGCAAAGAAACCTTGAACAGCGGGTTTATCCGCTATGAGCGCGATTTTTCCGCCAACAGCGTTTTTTACGCGGGTCTGGGTCACAGCGAACGCGCGCCCGATTTCTGGGAATTGATGAAGGAAGCCGCCGGACTCAACAACGCCGCGAATTTTTCCGTCTTCGACAGAATCAACCCGGAAAAAACCACCCAACTGGATGTCGGCCTGACCTGGCAATCTGGAGACTGGCAGGGCTTCGTTTCCACCTTCTACAGCAAGGTCGACGACTATATCCTGATTGAAAATGGTTACCGCAAACAAACCGTGATGATGATGCCTCGTACCGCCACCATCGCCCGCAACGTGGATGCGACCACCTGGGGCGGCGAAGCGGGCGTCGATTACCGTTTTTCGCCCAACTGGAAAGGTGGCGCGAGTCTCGCTTACGTGCACGGCAGAAATGACACGGACGACCACGCCCTGGGTCAGATGCCGCCGCTGGAAGGCAGGCTCATGCTGGATTGGGATAACGGCAAATGGTCGGCGGGCGCCCTTTTGCGCCTCGTCGCCCGACAAAACCGCTATGCGCTGAATCAGGGCAACATCGTCGGTCAGGACTTGGGCAAGACCGCCGGTTTCGGCGTGTTTTCCCTGAATGGTGGCTACCGTTGGAACAAAAACACCCGCGTCACTTTCGGCGTCGACAACCTGCTCGACAAGACCTATGCGGAAGCCATCAGCAAAGGTGGCGCAGATGTCTCCGGCTACGAGCAAACCACGCGGATCAACGAGCCGGGTCGTACTTTCTGGCTGAAGGCGCAGTTCGCGCTGGAATGAGGCGCGGTTCGGGCGTCAGGGCAAGAAATCAGCGACAAGCCTTCCGGCTTGTCGCTGATTTCTTGCCGCAAAATAGCAATAACGCGTGTGACGGACAAAAGGCTTCAGGGGTACTGCCCTGGAACTGAAAATTCAGTATTCCCGCTTGAGCAGGCGACTATTGGCGATATAAAGCGAAATCAGCAAAACCAGAATCGCCAGCGCGTAAATCAGCGTAGACATGGGTTTTTCATGGTCAACGACAATCAATCGAATAATCGCCGTAATGCCAATATAAATAAAATAGCGCAACGGGAAATGAAATTTCGATTCGAAATATTTCGCGATCAGCGCGATGAACTCGAAATACAAAAACCAGATGACAATAGCCTCGATTACTTCGTAAGCATTATGGCCTGAAGCATTTTTCATCAGGATCAAAGCCAGCATCCAGGTCTCCCTCAGCAGAAAACCCAGCAGGATGACGACCAGTGCGCATAACATGATCGAAAGCAGTCGTTTCATGTTTCTGGCCAATTTCCTGGCCTTGATCCGTTCCATGAATGTCCGCATAAACTGTAGTCGCCAGCAACCGATCTACGATAATTCACTCTACCAGCACAATGTGTCCTGTTGATGACACGAATGCCCTCTCTGATTTCCGGCGTATCGGCCAATTGGCAAGCGCCTGTGGCGTCGAGGTTTCACACCCCGATGTCTGGCGACGCGAAAGTGACGCAGGAGCCACGGGGAAACCCTAGCTGTTTGGTCCCTCAGAGTGCTGGTGTAATCTATAGTCATCTACGGAGGGATGATTTATGGGACAAGTACTACACGGAAGCGCCCGCACGACAGAGGCCGTGCGTCGAGCGATCCAGCAT
>JAIRZG010000179.1 GCA_031267345.1 Zoogloeaceae bacterium | reverse complement strand
CTTGGCGGTTTCGTCTTCGGAAAGATCGAGCGTCGGATAACCGCGCTTTTTCAGCATTTCCACAAGTTTCAGGGATTCGGCGCGGTTGGCGACCTGGAGGCCGACGTAAACATGCGCTTCGCGCCGCTGGTGGTAGCGGTAGTTGAATTCGGTGATGTTGTGGCGACCAATCAGGGCGACGAATTTCTTGTACGCGCCAGGTTGTTCGGGTAGCGTCACCGCCAGTACCGCCTCACGCTGTTCGCCGATTTCGGCGCGTTCGGCGACAAAGCGCAGACGGTCGAAATTGGTGTTGGCGCCGGAAGCCACCGCCACCAGCGCCCTGTCTTTCAATTTATGCTGATTGGCGTATTCCTTGGCCCCGGCTATCGCCAACGCGCCGGAAGGCTCCAGAATGGAGCGGGTGTCCTCGAACACGTCCTTGATGGCGGCGCAGATGGCGTCGGTATCCACCAGCACGATGCCATCAAGCAGTTCGCGGCAGAGGCGGAAGGTTTCCTCGCCCACCAGTTGCACCGCCGTGCCGTCGGCGAACAGCCCCACCTGCGGCAGCCGGATCCTTTTGCCCGCCGCGATGGATTGGCGCATGGCGTCGGCGTCGAAGGTTTCCACGCCGATAACCTTGATGTCGGGGCGCACCGCCTTGATGTAGGCCGCCACGCCCGCCGCCAGCCCGCCGCCGCCAATGGCGACAAAAACAGCGTGTATGCCGCTGCTGCCGGGCAAAGCGTGACGGGAATACTGGCGCAGGATTTCCATGCCGATGGTGCCTTGTCCGGCGATCACGTCCGGGTCGTCGAAGGGGTGCACGAAGGTGAGTTTTTCCGCCTTTTCCAGCTCCAGCGCGCGCGTGTAGGCGGCGTCGTAGGATTCTCCGGCCAGCACCACCTCGCCGCCGCGTTTTTTCACCGCTTCCACCTTGATGGCGGGCGTGGTCACGGGCATGACGATCACGGCGCGACATCCCAGATGCGCCGCCGACATGGCGACGCCCTGGGCGTGATTGCCAGCGGAGGCGCAGATGACGCCGCGCTTCAGCTTTTCCCTGGAGAGTCGGGCGATTTTGTTGTACGCGCCCCGAAGCTTGAAGGAAAACACCGGCTGCATGTCTTCGCGCTTCAGATAGAGGCGGTTGCCGCTACGCGCGGAAAGGTTGGGCGCGAAATCCAGATCGGTTTCCAGCGCCAGATCGTAGACCTGGGCAGTCAGTATTTTTTGCAGATAATCCGGGAACATAAGCGTTTCGTGATGCGAACAAGGGAAAATCTGGATTCTAAGCCATACCGGAATCGGAGGACAGAAGGGACGCAAGGGTTTGTCCGCCTGCAAAAACCGGATTCCTGATCCGGATACCTGACGCTGATCCCTTATAATGCTTGCCCCATTTTCAAAACCGGATGAAATTCACCATGCCTATTTATGAGTATCGTTGCGCCGACTGCGGCTTTCAGAAGGAGCATTTGCAAAAATTGAGCGATCCTGTCCTGCGGGTTTGCCCGCGATGCGGCGCGGAACATTATGAGAAGCAGCTTTCCGTCGCGGGCTTTCAATTGAAAGGCAATGGCTGGTACGCGACGGATTTCAAACAGCCCCAAAAAACCGCAACGCCCTGCCCGGGCGCGGCGCAAGGTTGTCCGGCGGCAGCCGACGGCGCTTGCGCGGCGGCGGAGCCCGCAGCGGCGGCGGCCTGAGCGGAGCCTTGTCGCGTGTTCAAACCGGAATTCAAATCCGCTTCCCTGAAGCGTTGTTTTATCGCCGGTCTCCTGATCTGGGTGCCGCTGGCGATTACCTTCTGGGTGATCTCGATGATCATCAGCACCATGGATCAATCCCTGCTGCTGCTGCCGGAATCCCTGCATCCCATTCACCTGCTGGGCTTCAACATTCCCGGCATTGGCACGGTATTGACCCTGGGCGTGATTTTCATCACCGGCCTTCTGGCGACCAACCTGATCGGGCAAAAGCTGGTGCGCTCGTGGGAACAGGCGCTCGCCCGCATTCCGGTGGTGAATTCCCTCTACAACGCCATCAAGCAGGTTTCGGACACCCTTTTTTCGCCCAACGGCAATGCCTTTCGCAAGGCGCTGTTGGTGCAGTATCCGCGCGCAGGCAGTTGGACGATTGCCTTTCTCACCGGCAAACCCGGCGGCGATGTCGTTCATCATCTCGAAGGCGATTATGTCAGCGTGTATGTGCCGACCACGCCCAATCCCACTTCCGGTTTTTTTCTGATGATGCCGAAAGCCGATGTGGTGGAACTCAGGATGAGCGTGGATGAGGCGCTGAAATACATCATCTCCATGGGCGTCGTGCCGCCCGCGCCGAAAAAACCCGCCGCCGCCAAACCCGCCAGAATTCCTGTGCTGCCGGAATCCCCCCAACCCTTGCCAACTGGAAAATCCTGATGCGTACCCATTACTGCGGCCAACTGAACGCCGCCCTTTGCAACCAGACTGTAACCCTTGCCGGCTGGGCGCACCGTCGCCGCGATCACGGCGGCGTCATTTTTATTGACCTGCGCGACCGCGAAGGACTGGCGCAGGTGGTCTGCGATCCGGATCGTCCGGAAATGTTCGCAACCGCCGAATCGGTGCGAAACGAGTTCTGCCTGAAAGTCACCGGCAGGGTGCGGATGCGTCCGGAAGGCACACGCAACGCCAATCTGCCCTCCGGTGACATCGAGGTGCTTTGCCATGACATTGAAGTGCTGAATCCTTCCGTCACGCCGCCTTTCCAGCTGGATGACGAAAACCTGACGGAAACCGTGCGCCTCACCCATCGGGTGATCGACCTGCGCCGTCAGGAAATGCAGAAAAACCTGCTGTTGCGCTACAAGGTGACACGCGCCTTCCGGCGTTTTCTCGATGACAACGGCTTTGTCGACGTGGAAACCCCCATGCTCACCAGGAGTACGCCGGAAGGCGCGCGCGATTATCTGGTGCCTTCGCGCGTGCATCCGGGACAGTTTTTCGCGCTGCCGCAATCGCCGCAGTTGTTCAAGCAATTGCTGATGGTGGCGGGTTTCGACCGCTATTACCAGATTGTCAAATGCTTCCGCGATGAAGACTTGCGCGCCGACCGCCAGCCCGAATTCACCCAGGTGGATATTGAAACTTCCTTTATGGATGAGACAAAAATCACCGCCCTCGCCGAAGACCTGATTCGCCATGTTTTCAAGGACGCCATCGGCGTGGACTTGCCCAACCCCTTCCCGCGCATGCGCTATGCCGAGGCGATGTCTCGTTTTGGCTCCGACAAGCCGGATTTGCGCGTCACGCTGGAATTGACCGAAATTACCGACGCGGTGAAAGACGCTGCCTTCAAGGTTTTTTCCGCCCCCGCCAATTCCGGCGGACGGGTCGCCGCCCTGCGCGTCCCCGGCGGCGCAAGCCTGACCCGTGGCGAAATCGACGAATACGGCAGGTTCGTGGGTATTTACGGCGCGAAAGGACTGGCCTACATCAAGGTCAATGACGTCCGCCAGCCCAACGAAACCGGCCTGCAATCGCCGATTGTCAAGAACCTGAACGAAGCGGCCTTGCGCGCCATTCTGGAACGCACGGGCGCGCAGTCCGGCGATTTGATTTTCTTTGGCGCGGACAAGACCAGAATCGTAAATGACGCCCTGGGCGCATTGCGTGTAAAACTGGGGCACGACAAGGGCTATCTGAACGGCAAGGACTGGGAACCCGTGTGGGTGCGGGATTTCCCAATGTTTGAATATGACGAAGAAGAAAAACGCTGGAACGCCTGTCACCATCCCTTTACCAGTCCCCGGGATGAGCATGTGGCGCTATTGGCGAGCGATCCCGGGCGATGCCTTGCCAAAGCCTACGATCTGGCGCTGAACGGCTGGGAAATCGGCGGCGGCTCCATCCGGATTCACCGTCCGGAAATTCAGGAAAGCGTCTTTCAGGCGTTGAACATCGACCGCGAAGAACAACGCGCCAAATTCGGTTTTTTGCTCGACGCCCTGAAATACGGCGCGCCGCCGCACGGCGGGCTGGCTTTTGGCCTGGATCGCATCGTCACCCTGATGACCGGCGCGGAATCCATCCGCGATGTCATCGCCTTCCCCAAAACGCAACGCGCCCAGTGCCTCCTGACCGACGCGCCTTCCGGCGTCGATGAGCAACAGTTGCGGGAACTGCATATCCGCTTGCGGCAACCGACGACAGAGGCCAGGAATCCGGAAGCGTGAAGACGACGTTCGCCCGTCGACGCATCCGAAACGCGCGGAAAGCTCCGACGCCTGCCAAAGCGATTCAAACCGGCGTCAAGCTGGTTTGAACGCCGCAGGAATCCCCTGCCTTCAGGCCGGGGAGGATGTCAAGGCATGTTGTATACTTCACCCATTGACCGGAGGATTACCCAATGACTGCCACGACCACACTTGACCGCCCCTTGCCGCGTAGCTACATGCCCGATGAAGACAAAGTGGGCATGACCCAAAAGGCTGTTTGCCTATGTGAATCCACCCAGGCTGACCTGGCAGGTGATGAAGAAGCGTCATGGGCATGGCTTGCGCTGGCAGGTCTTTCAGAGCGCGCAATGTCCACGCTTAGAAGCGGATGTGACGATGAATTCCTGAAATCCAAGGGCTTCAGGATATGACAGAAAAACTGCTTCTATATTTGGTGAAAGAAATTGCCAGAGAAACCGATCTCATGGAACAGCACAAGATTACACCTATCGCAAAAAATCTTGTCGACAACCGCCAAAACATACTTTCCAACCTGAAAGCCATCGGGAGATCCGGCAACCTGGAAACCATTATCGCCGCTGAAAAATTCCTTGTTGAAAACGACATCAAAGACCACGCCAACAGCAAAAGCATGTTTTCCAGCCTGAACGACGCATTGGAAGAATTAAGAGCAGTTGAAACGCACGTCGAAATGGTAAGCGATCCGAAAGAATATCAACGAGTCAACAAAACCAACGCGCAACACAAGATGCGGGATACTCGCGATCTACCGAAAGACGGGGCAAGACATGCTTTCCGTTCGCATGATACGCGCCTTGGAAACCTCGACAGGGGACGTGTAGACGATCACGAAAAAGCCATCATCCAGGCACGGCGGCACAACATCCGAATCGCCGAAAAACGCTATATCGAACGTCAGGAAAAGACGCTGGGCAGGGAACTTGAAGAACAACCGGCGCCGGACAGGGCGCGACATGAAGACCCGTCGCAAGACTCCTTGCAAAATTGAAAGCCGATGCTATTCCCCGAAACCCCTTGCAGCCATCCGTGAAAGCATAAACCCACCACAGAGACCCCCCCCATCAGCGTAACCCTCGTTCCCCGCCATCCTCCTCGCGATCATCCATCCTCATGGAAGCGGGAATTCCGGGGGTTACGATGATGAAACAGAGAACAATCACGAAAGGACGCGAAAATGCCAACCCTGCATTGGCTGACACGGGAACAAGACCTCAAAGCCGCCGCCAACGCCGAATACCGCCTGCTGGCGGAAGAAGAGCAATACAGTTACGGCGACCCCGACGCCGGAAACCTTATCGTCCAGGGCGACAACCTCGCAGCCCTCAAAGCCCTGCTGCCCTTCTACGCCGGACAGGTAAAGTGTATCTACATCGACCCGCCGTATAACACCGGCAGCGCCTTTGAGCATTACGACGACAATATGGAACATACGCTATGGCTTTCCATGATGTATCCACGGCTGGAATTGTTGAAGAAGTTTTTAGCGAAAGAAGGGGCAATTTTCATACAGCTTGATGATAGTGAACAGGCCTATGCAAAAGTTATTTGTGATGAGATTTTTGGGCGGAATAATTTTGTTGCAAATATAATATGGCAAAAGAAATATTCACCACAGAATGACGCAAAATGGCTTTCGGACAATCATGATTTTATAATGCTGTATGCAAGAGACAAAGAAATGTGGCGGCCTAATTTATTACCTCGAACAGAAGAAATGAATGCGCGATATAGAAATCCTGATAATGATGTTCGTGGCGTCTGGAAACCAGCAGACTTGTCTGCAAAGACATACAGTGCAGCGACAGATTATTCTATAAAAACACCGAGTGGGCGTATGGTAAATCCGCCTAAAAGCAGATGCTGGACGGTCAGCAAAGAAACCTTTATAAAACTTGTAAAAGATAACAGAATATGGTTTGGGCCAAAAGGCGACAGCGTTCCGGCAATGAAAAAATTCTTAACAGAAGTTAAGCAAGGCGCAACTGCGCTTACAATATGGCTTTATCAGGAAGTCGGACATAATCAGGATGCAAAAAAAGAAGTGAAAATATTGTTACCCGATGATGCTTTTTCTACACCGAAGCCTGAACGCCTCATGCAGCGCATATTGACTCTTTCCACCAACCCCGGCGATTACGTTCTCGACAGTTTCCTTGGCTCCGGCACGACCGCCGCAGTTGCCCATAAAATGGGGCGACGGTACATCGGCGTTGAAATGGGCGAACAGGCAAAGACCCATTGCGCCGCCCGGCTCAAAAAAGTCATAGACGGCGAGCAGGGCGGCATATCAAAGGCCGTGGGCTGGGAAGGCGGCGGCGGTTTCCGCTTTTTCAAGCTGGGAGACGCCGTATTTGACAACGAGCGGCGCATAAAGCCAGGCATTTCCTTCGAGAACCTGGCCGCCCATGTCTATTTTACCGAGACCAAAACGCCCATGAAGAAACATGAAAAGAATTCAACTTTTTTAGGCATCCATGACGGTACGGCCTACGCCCTCCTGTACAACGGTATATTGGGCGACAAGCGCGTAAACGGCGGCAACGTCCTGACCCAGGCTACCCTGAACCATATCCGGCGCGACATGAACGCGGTGGCAAAAAACAAGGGAGAAAAATTCGCCTGCGACAAATGGGTCATTTACGGCGAGGCAACCCGCCTGACCCCCGCCAGCCTTGCCGCCAACAACATTGTTTTCAAACAAACGCCCTACGATATAAAAGTGTGGTGACATGGAACTCAAAACCTACCAGCGCAATACCTTGAACGTCCTCAAGTCATTTTTCGAGCAATGCCGCATAGCGGGCCCTGCGGAGGCTTTCAAAAAAATCACCTCGGAACCGGAAATTGCCGCCCGGCTTGCCGCGTTGAAAAACGGCTACAGCGCATGGGACAACATACCCAATACCCCGCGCGTATGCCTCAAAGTCCCCACCGGAGGCGGCAAGACCATCATTGCCGCCCACGCGGTCAAGATAGTTAGCGAAACCTGGTGCGAGAAAGAATATCCCCTGGTCCTGTGGTTTGCGCCGTCGGACACCATCAGAAGGCAGACCGCCGAAGCCCTGAAAAATCCCCGCCACCCCTACCGCCAGACTCTCGATGACCAGTTTGCCGGAAAGGTCCAGGTCTTTGACCTTGACGAAAAATTCAATATCAGGCCCGATGATATTTCAGAAAATGCCTGTATCATCGTTTCCACCATGCAATCCTTCGTGAAAGAGGACACCAGCAAATACAACGTGTACCGGGACAATGAAAACCTTGAACCCCATTTTGCAAAAATGCAAGCGGTCAGGTTTACCGACATGGAACAGCGGAAGGAACAAGACCGCCCAAAATATTCATTTGCCAATCTGTTACACTACCATTGCCCCCTGATGATTGTGGACGAAGCCCACAAGGTCGTTACCGATTTATCCCAGGAAACATTACGGCGGATAAACCCGTCGGCGGTCATTGAATTCACTGCCACGCCGAGGGAGAAAAACAACACCCTTTACAACGTGTGCGCAACGGAATTGAAGGTGGAAGAAATGATAAAACTTCCGATTGCGCTTGTGGAACATTCCGGTTGGGAACCCGCCGTAGACGAAGCCATCACCCGCCGGGCTGAACTGGAAAAGGAAGCCGAAAAGGAAAACAAATATATCCGGCCTATCGTCTTGTTTCAGGCGCAGAGCAAAGACAAGGAAGTTAGCGTAGAAGTCTTGAAAAACTACCTTGTGGACACAGCGGGTTTGCCGGGAAATCAGATAAAAATAGCCACCGGCGATCAAAAGGAACTGGACGGTATCGATATATTCAACCCCAATGAGCCAACCCGCTATATCATTACCGTGGAAGCCCTCAAGGAAGGATGGGATTGCAGTTTCGCCTATATCCTTTGTTCCCTCGCCAATGTAAAAAGCGATACGTCGATAACACAGCTTTTAGGCCGGGTAATGCGTATGCCCTACGCCAAAACCCGGAAATCCCCCATGCTCAACAAGGCTTATGCCTATGTGGTTTCCCCGCATTTTGGGGAAGCCGCCGCCGCGCTTACTGAAAAACTCATCAACAAAGGTTTTGACAATGGCGAAGCGCAAGCGACGATTCAACAGGAGCAACCCAAAACCCAGGACTTGAACCCGAACTGGAATGCGCCTTTCAATCAGTTCATAGTAAGTGGAAAAATCGAAATCTCCGATGTTCCGTCTACACTGAAGATCGAAAACAATAATACCTTGCTTTTTACTCTGGAAACAACCGAAGAAGATATAGACGCGATTTGCGGTAAAATTTCTTCAGACGAAGCCGCTGACCTGAAATGGAAATTTACGGCCTATAAAAAAACCGATACCATGCCATCCCCCGCTTCGCAAGGTATTGAATTCATCGCTCCCCGGCTTATGTTTGAAACCCAGGGCAAATTATTGTTCGCCACCCCTGAAATCATTTTTGAAACCTTTGACTGGAACATAACGGAATACGCCCCGCCCCGTCTTGATGAGGCTGAATTCAAGATTGAAGAATCCGGGAAAGGATTTTATATTGACATAGACGGCGACCGCCTCAAATACGCCTATGCGGGGAATCAACCGTTTTTGTCCCACCTTTCCGACACGGACATATGGACGCCCGCCAACCTTGTTTACTGGCTTGACCGCAAACTACGGCAGCAGGACATACCGCAACCGCAAATGCTGGAATGGCTGCGCCGGAATATCGAATATCTTACGGATACCCGCAAAATCACCCTTGCCAATCTGGTGATTGCCAAATACGCATTGTTAAACAAGCTTTTGGCAAAAATCACCGCCGCCCGGCAGCGGGTAAAAAACAAGGCGTTTGAACTGTTTGAGCGAGAAACGAGAAAAGAGCTTGACTTTGAAAATGGTTTTTCCTTTACGGAGAAAATGTACGATGGAGAATTGTGTTATCAAGGCAGCTACAAATTCGCCAAACACTTTTTGGGAAACAATAAAGTCCCCATCATGGACGGTGGCGAAACCGGAGAGGAATTTCAATGCGCCAAGGCCATGGACGCGGAACCGCAAATAAGGTTTTGGCTCCGCAATGTCGCAAGACATCCTGCCTCTTTCAAATTACCCACGTCATCAGATTTCTTCTATCCCGATTTTGCAGCCATGCTCAACGATGGCCGTATATTGGTAGTCGAGTACAAAGGCGCTCATCTTGCCGAAACCCCGGATACCAAAGAAAAAGTCCTTATCGGCGAACTATGGGAAAAACACGCCAAAGGCAAAGGCTTGTTCCTTCTTGCCGTCAAGAACAAAAACGGAAAAACGGTAGCGGAACAAATAAAGGAAAAAATCAGTCAAGGCGCTTTTCCCCCTTGAAACTACCTGCCGTTCCCGCCTTTTCTGATCGGAAGAAGCCCCCCTCTCTCCAACTCTCCCCCACGAGGGGGGAGAGGGTTGATCAGCGACGGCTTCGCCGTCGGTAACTTTTTCGATTCCTGATCCCTGACCTTTGACTCCTGATGTACAAAACCCCCCGTTTCCGCGCTGGTCGTCATGCATACCGCAGAGCGGGAGGAGACCGGCATTTGCCCCCGCCGAACGCCGGAACTACCTGTGGTTCCCCTGACAAAACCGCCACCCGCTGTTTTTCCCAAAGCAACCGCGCGGCGATATATCGGGTGACGAAAGACAGCAAGGTATCTGGCGGCTTCGCCGTCGTATGACAAATGTCCTCTGTTTTCTGGTATCCTGACTTCTGATCTTTGACTGGCGTCCGCATGTACGAAATTCTCATTGGCCTGCGTTATACCCGCGCCCGGCGGCGCAATCATTTTATTTCCTTCATTTCGTTCAGTTCCATTCTGGGCGTGGCGCTGGGCGTTACGGCGCTGATTGTGGTGCTTTCCGTCATGAACGGTTTTCAGAAGGAATTGCGGACGCGCATTCTCGGCGTCGCCGCGCATGTGCAGATTGAAGGCGCGGAAGGACGCCTGCGGGGATGGCGGGAGGTGGCTGAAACGGCGGTGACGCATCCGCTGGCGCTGGCGGCGGCGCCCTATGTGCAAGCGCAATCCATGCTTGCGGCGAATCAGGAAGTGCGCGGCGTTCTGGTGCGCGGGATATTGCCGACAGAAGAAGAAAAAGTGGCGGACTTTGCCGGACACATGCGGGCGGGCAAACTCGCCGACCTGCGTTCCGGCGGATTCGGCCTGGTGCTGGGCGTGGAGGTGGCGCGCGCCCTGCGGGTGCAGACGGGCGACAAGGTGACGGTGATTGCGCCGCAGGGCATGGCGACGCCGCTGGGCATGACGCCGCGCATGAAGACGTTTACCGTGGTCGGCGTTTTCGAGGCGGGCATGTTTGAATACGATTCCGGCCTGGCGCTGATGCATCTGGAGGACGCGCAACGCCTCTACCGGCTGGAAGACGCCGTGAGCGGCGTACGCCTGAAAATCACCGATCTTTTTGCCGCGCCGCGCGTCACCCGCGATCTGGCGAAAATGCTGCGCGTGGACGCTTACCTGACCGACTGGACGCGAAGCCACGCCAATTTTTTCCGCGCCGTGCAGATCGAGAAAAACATGATGTTCATCATCCTCTCGCTGATTGTGGCGGTAGCGGCCTTCAATATCGTCTCCACGCTGGTGATGGCGGTCACTGACAAGGAAGCTGACATCGCCATCCTGCGAACGCTGGGCGCGAGACCCGGCGGCATCATGGTCATCTTCATCATCCAGGGCGCCCTGATCGGCTGCGTCGGCCTGTTGCTGGGCGTGATCGGAGGCGTGAGCCTGGCGCTCAACATCGACGTAGTGGTGCCGTGGATCGAGCGATTGCTGGGTACGCAAATCCTCGCCAAGGACGTGTATTACATCTCGCAACTGCCTTCCGACCTGCAATGGGGCGACGTGTTTACCGTAACCGGAATCGCCTTCGCGCTGGCCTTGCTGGCGACCCTGTACCCAAGCTGGCGGGCTTCGCGCCTGCAACCGGCGGAGGCGCTGCGTTATGAATGAGACTATCCGCAACCGCGACGAAGTGCTGGCCTGCCAGCATTTGGGCAAGACCTTCCGCGAAGGCAAAAACGCGCTGACCGTGCTGACCGATGTGGATTTGCAGGTGAATGCCGGAGAAACGCGGGCCATCGTCGGCGCGTCCGGCTCCGGCAAAAGCACCCTGTTGCACCTTCTGGGCGGACTGGATACGCCGGATACAGGCACGGTGCGCCTGATGGGAGAGGATTTTTCCACGCAGACGGAAAGCGCGCGCGGCGACTGGCGCAACCGCCATCTGGGATTCATTTATCAGTTTCACCACCTCCTGCCGGAATTTTCCGCGCTGGATAACGTCGCCATGCCGCTGTGGATTCGCCGGGTCACCCGCGAAAAGGCGCGCGCGGCAGCCGAAGAAATGCTGGTCGCCGTGGGTCTGGGCGAGCGCCTGACGCATCGTCCTGGCGAGCTTTCCGGCGGCGAACGCCAGAGGGCGGCCATCGCCCGCGCCCTGGTGACGCGCCCCGCCTGCATTCTGGCGGACGAACCCACCGGCAACCTCGATGGGCATACGGCGCGGCAGGTGTTCGACCTGCTGCTCTCCCAGACCCGCGAACGCCACGCCAGCCTGATTGTGGTGACGCATGATCTGGATCTGGCAAGCCGCATGGATGGCGTCTGCCATCTGGTTGATGGCCGGTTCAGGGAACAGGCGTCAGCGCAAGTTGCCGGAAAGGAATCCGTTGCGGACGCTTCGGTTATGGGGTGAAGCGTGTTCCTGTTTGGCGCGTTTTTATCGGCTTTCGCGTTGGGCGTTTGCGCCTTGCAGACGCAGGCGGACTTGCCGCAGGCGGCGTGGGTCTGGATATTGGCGGGGTTGGGTGGTTTTTGCGGCGCGCTTTTCGTCATCTGCGTCCGCCCTGTTTTTCGCGGCGGCGCGTTCCTACTGGCGTTTGGCGCGGGCTTGACGGCGGGTTATGGTTGGGCGGCGCAGCGGGCGGAGTGGCGGCTTGCCGATGAACTGCCCGTCGCGTGGGAAGGGCAGGATGTGCGCGTGGTCGGCGTGGTGGCGTCCCTGCCGCTACGCTTTGAGCGCGGGGTGCGCTTTGTCTTGCAGGTGGAAGAAGTGCTGACGCCACAGGCGCGGATTCCTTCGCGCCTGTGGCTGAGTTTTTATACGCGCGGCTGGCGCGAACGCGAACTCAACCCCTATCCTCCGCCCCGCGCCGGAGAGCGACAGGAATTCACCGTGCGCCTGAAACGTCCGCACGGACGCATCAATCCGCACGGCATGGATTATGAAGTCTGGCTTCTGGAGCGCGATCTGCGCGCCACCGGCTACGTCCGCAATGACCCCGCGCCGATCTTGCGCGGCATGAGCGTCTGGCCGCCCATGCTGACCGTGCATCGGCTGCGCGAAACGGTGCGCGATCATTTTCTGCAAACGCTGGGCGACGACAAACCCTATGGCGGCATTCTGACGGCGCTGGTCATTGGCGACCAGAGCGGCATCTCCCGCGCGCAGTGGAATGTCTTCAACCGCACGGGCACTACGCATCTGATGAGCATGTCAGGTCTGCATGTCACGCTGGTGGCGATGCTGGCGGGCGCGTTGCTGAACTGGCTGTGGCGACGGCAGCCGCGACTTTGCCTGACGCTGCCCGCGCAACGCTTCGCCATTGTCGGCGGCGCGCTGGCGGCGCTCTGCTATGCGCTGCTTTCCGGCCTGAGCGTTCCCGCCCAACGCGCCACGCTGATGCTGCTGATCGTGGCGCTCGCCCTCGTGCTCAACCGCCGCATCGGGATAGGACGCATCCTGCTGCTGGCGCTCGCCGGCGTAGTGCTCTTTGACCCCTGGGCGGTGCTGGCGAGCGGATTCTGGCTCTCGTTTGGCACGGTCGCGGCGATTTGCTGGGTAGGCCTGCACGCCTTGCAAGGCCGCAGGCAAGCAACGGACGGGCAGGACAAAAACCTGAAACAGCGTTTGAACGACTGGCTGAAGGCTTTTTTTCATACGCAATGGGCCGCCATGCTGGCGACCTTGCCGCTGCTGTTTTTCTTTTTTCAACGCTTCCCGCTCAATTCGCCGCTCGCCAATTTGCTGGCGATTCCCTGGGTAAGTTTTGTCATTACGCCGCTTTGCCTGCTGGCGGCGCTGCTTTCCGGGCTTGCCCTGCCCTTGCTGGAATGGACGCATCTCTTGCTGGCGCCGCTGATGACGCTGCTCGAATACTTCGCGGATGGCCCTTTGGGTTTGCTCTGGCAAGCGCCCGCGCCGTCTCTTTGGCGCGTCGCGCTGGCAGGATGCGGCGTATTGCTGCTGTTGATGCCGCGTGGTCTGCCGGGCAAGGGCGCGGCGTTGGTCATGCTTCTGCCGCTCTTGCTGACGCCCGCGCCACAAGTCGCGCCAGGGACGCTACGGCTTTCCGTGCTGGATGTCGGGCAGGGTCAGGCGGTATTGCTGGAAACCGCGCAACATCGTCTGCTCTACGACGCCGGACCCGGCTACGGCCCGACGGCGGCGGATAGCCAGACGCAGACTGAAGAAGGCCGCGACGCGGGCGCGCAAATCGTCCTGCCCTACCTCGCGGCGCGCGGCATTGCAAAACTGGACGCACTGGTGGTGTCGCACCGCGACAACGACCATTCCGGTGGCATGGCCTCCATCCGCGCGGGGACGCGCGTGGAAAAACTCGTTTCATCCGTGCCGAGATGGACGGAAAGCGCGTTGTGTCGTCAGGGGCAAAGCTGGGAATGGGACGGCGCGCGCTTTGAATTCCTGCATCCGCCGCCCGACCAGTCCTTGAAGGGAGAAAACAGCGATAGTTGTCTGTTGAAAGTCAGCGTCGGCGCGACGGAGACTTCGCCAGGGCAGCGCGTTCTGCTCACTGGCGACATTTATACGCGCGATGAAAGAAAGTTGTTGTCCGCGCATCCGGAGACGTTGGCGGCGGAGGTTATTCTTGTGCCGCACCACGGCAGCCGCAGTTCTTCCAGCCCGCCTTTTGTCGCCGCCGTAAATGCCCGATGGGCGATTGCTTCCAGCGGCTATCGCAACCGCTTTGGTCATCCGCGCCCGGAAGTGGTCGAACGCTACACGCGCCAGGGTGCGCGTTTCCTGCATACCGACCGCGACGGCGCGCTGATTCTGGACATCGCGCCGGAAAACATCGCCGTCCGCCGCTGGCGACAGGAAGCGCGCCGTTATTGGCATTCCGGAAATCCGGGGACAGAGGACGGAGGACAGTAAAGTTACCGGCGGCGAAGCCGCCGCTGATCAACCCTTGTATGTTTTTCCCTCTAGTTCCGAAGAGGATAAAGTGGAGTGAAGTTGTCGTACTGGCTTGGCAGTTCGTTTTACCCTTGGGACGCCAAGCCCGTGGGAGAGCAAGGAGCGTCGGGTCGGTTTTTCATCGTAAAACCAACTCCGGTTGAAACCCCGCCCTTTAGGGCGGTGGGAGCCTACCCCGCCCTAAAGGGCGGGGTTTCAGGCGACCGTTTTGGGAGGGGAGAGAAACCCCTTCCA
>JAIRZG010000059.1 GCA_031267345.1 Zoogloeaceae bacterium | reverse complement strand
AAAGTCCGAGCCAAAGAACTTCTCGATCAGGCCATCTCCCAAGCTTTCAATTGCATCTCCATTTCAGACATCTCAGGAGGGTTCAAACATGATGGATATGCGCAACGTTAAGTTAAAATACTCTGATGTGCTCTAAAGGCCTACCGCTAATTTTTTGCTTTGTCGCTTCATGTACTGGATGCATGGGCGGGGCGTTTTGCGTCAGCCGCGTCAACAAGGTCGCAAGCTCGGCTTCCGCGTAGCGGCCTGATTTTCGGATCAATATTTCACCTTCTTTGCCCACCACCAGCGTAAACGGCAGGCCCATGTACAGGTTGCCCAACGCGCGGGAGAGGGGCAGCACACGGTCATCGCCGATGGGCAGGGGATAGGAAACCGGATATTTCGCCGAAAATGCCTGCACGTTCGCCGGAGAATCCACTGCAATACCGACAAATTGCACCTCTTTATCCTGAAAGGCGTCTTGCAGACGGGAGAAGGCGGGCATTTCTTCCTTGCAGGGCAGACACCAAGTTGCCCAAAGATTGATGACCCGGATGCGCCCCTGCCATTTTGCCGGATCAATGGTTTGTTGCTGCGCGTCGGCAAGTTTCAGCGTGAGCAGCTGTTGCAACGCGGCGGCTTCGGCGGGCGGGACGGGTAAAGCGGGATCGTCCTGAGCTTTGGGCCAGAAAAAAACGAGCGTCAATAGCGCCAGCAACAAGACCAGCGCGAGCGTCCGCGCCATTTTGTCCGCTACTGGCCGTTGCATGGCGTTTGCATCAGATGCAGCAAGGTTTCCCGTCGCGCCCGTTCGCGCGGGCGACCATCGCGGTGTTTGAAGCGGTGGCGTTCATGATGCGGCGGAAAAATCATCAGGATGGCCTCCGCCGCCGGAGTGAACAGGCGCAGCGTGGCTTCCGCCTTGTCATGATGCGTGACGCGGACTTCCGCGTGTTCAAAGGGCATGTCGCGGTTTAAAAGAAAAATCTCCACTTCCTTGGCGCTGTCGGCAAAGAGCATCAGGTCGATGGCGGAAAACGCGCCCGCCGTGCCGTCGAGCACCGCGCCGGTCAGATAAGGATGGAAATCGGCAAGAACTTCCATGATTTTGCAGGCTTCTGCGCGTAACCTGTAGAGTTCCGCTGGTTGCGCGTCGCTTTGATAGAGTGCCTGATACAGCCGCAATTCCGCTTCTACTTCGGCATTGTCGGGCAGCATGGCGGATTCCGGCAGACCCAACTGACGGGCGGCTTTTTGTTTCGCCCGTCCAAAATCGGTGATGCCGTCTTCCGCCATGAGCCGCGCCGCCGTACTGGCGATCAGCAGACGGGAAGCCTGGGCGCGAGGCGGACGCGGGCGTTCGTAATGGGACATGGCGCGTTCAGGAAATGGCGGGATCAAGTAGAATTCGAGCCTTGATTCTACCCTTGTTGCTTGTCTTTTCCGGCGGAAAAAATCCATGCGCCTTCATATTCTCGGCATTTGCGGCACTTTCATGGGCGGTCTGGCGCAACTGGCGCGCGCCGCCGGGCATCAGGTCAGCGGGTGCGACGCCAATGTTTATCCGCCCATGAGCGAGCAACTGGCGGCGGCGGGCATCGCCCTGCATATCGGCTACGATCCGGCGCAAATGGAGATACAGCCGGATGTTTTTGTCATTGGCAACGCCATTTCGCGCGGCAATCCCTTGCTGGAAGCCATTCTTGACGCGGGTCTGCCTTATGTTTCCGGCCCGCAATGGCTGGCGGAGCACGTATTGCAAGGCCGCTGGGTGCTGGGCGTGGCGGGGACGCACGGCAAAACGACCACGGCGGCCATGCTCGCCTGGATACTGGAAGACGCGGGGCTGTCGCCAGGCTTCCTGATTGGCGGCGTACCGTTGAATTTTGGCGTTTCCGCCCGTCCGGGCGCGTCGCCCCTGTTCGTGATCGAGGCGGATGAATACGATACGGCCTTTTGCGACAAGCGTTCCAAGTTCGTGCATTACCATCCCAAAACCCTGATCCTGAATAATCTTGAATTCGATCATGCCGACATCTTCGACGATCTTGCCGCCATCGAACGGCAATTTCATCATCTGGTGCGAACCCTGCCATCTTGCGGGCGGATTGTCTGCAATTGTCAGGAGGCCAGTCTGCAACGGGTGCTGGCGCGTGGTTGCTGGACGCCCGTAACCTGTTTCAACGACGCGGCAGGATTTTTTGTGACGGGCGATGACGCCGCAGGCAGTCTGATTCTTTTCGACGCGCAGGGCGAAATTGCCCGCGCGATTTGGGATGTATCCGGCGAACACAACCGCGCCAACGCCTGTGCGGCCTTGCTGGCGGCAGAACATGCGGGCGTCCCGCTGGAGCGCGGTATGGCGGCGCTGGCGCGTTTTCAGAATGTCCGGCGGCGGCTGGAACTGCGCGGCGAGGCGGCGGGCGTCGCCGTTTATGACGATTTCGCCCATCATCCGACCGCCATCGCCACCACGCTGGCGGGGCTACGCCGCAAGGTGGGCCAATCGTCGCGCATTCTCGCCGTACTGGAGCCGCGCTCCAACACCATGAAACTGGGCGTGATGAAAGATCGGCTGGCGGCAAGTCTCGTCGACGCCGATCAGGTTTTCTGCTACGCCGCCGACCTGGATTGGGACGCCGCCGCCGTCCTTGCCCCCCTCGGCGAACGCGCTCTGGTGGAAGCGGATTTTGCAAAGCTGATCACGGCGATAACCACGGCAGCCCGACCCGGCGACCACGTTCTCGTCATGAGCAACGGCGGTTTTGGCGGCATCCACGCAAGGCTGTTGCAGACGTTGGCGGGCATCACATCCTGACATCCAGCCCCCCGATCATCACGATCCACGTCACCCTATGACCCGGAAAAACTTGAAGGGCTTACGTTCCCTTGCTATGATTCCCTCTATTTGACGCAGGTCAACATCATCGCCTTTACGCACTCATGCGTCGAGCGCAACGCCTGTCGCATTTATCTCCGGGGAAAGCCATGACTCAGCCGCTCTTCATCTTTGAAATGGCGAACAACCACATGGGCGATACGGCGCATGGCATCGCCATCATCCGCGCCATCCGCGAAGTCTGCGCGGGTTTTCCCTTCCAGTTCGCCTTCAAGCTCCAGTATCGCGATCTGGACACCTTCATTCACCCCAGCTTCAAAGGCCGCGACGACGTGAAATATGTCAAACGCTTTGAAGAAACCCGTTTGGGCCATGAACAGTTCGCGGCCCTGCTTGATGCCATGCGAGAATGTGGTTTCAGGACGGTATGTACGCCATTTGATGAAAAGTCGGTCGACCTAATCGAGGCGCAGGGCATCGAGATCATCAAAATCGCCAGTTGTTCGCTGACGGACTGGCCTTTGTTGGAGCGCATTGCCCGTACCCAAAAACCGATCATCGCCTCAACCGCTGGCGCGCTGCCGGAAGAGGTGGATCAGGTCGTCAGTTTTTTCACCCATCGCGACAAAGACCTGACCTTGATGCACTGCGTCGCCGAATATCCGACTCCGATGGCGCATCTGCATATTCGCCGCATCGATGCGTTGCGCGCCCGCTACTCCGGTGTGCGTATCGGTTTTTCCACGCACGAAAGTCCGGACGAAACCGAACCCGTCCTGTTGGCGCTCGCCAAGGGCGCGACAGTCTTTGAAAAACATGTCGGTCTGCCCACGCAAAAATACGCCCTCAACGCCTATTCCGCTGACCCGGTCCAGGTGCGCGCCTGGCTTTTGGCTGCCGAACGCGCCCTGACCCTGTGCGGCAGTGAAACCTGGCCGCAGGCAACGCCCGCTGAAACCGCCAGTTTGACAAGTCTGCGCCGGGGCGTGTTCCTGACGCGGGATTTGCTTGCAGGCACAGTGCTTACCGATGCCGATGTCTGTTTTGCCTTCCCGCCCGTCGCGGGACAAATCACGGCGAACCAGTGGTCGAAATACAACCGTTGCGTTGCGACCCAACCCCTCACGGCGGGCGCGCCCCTGTTGGCGGAAGCGATTGCCCTGCAAAATACGCGCGACAGTGTGCTTGCTACCGTCATTGCGGTGCGCCAGTTGTTAGCGGAGGGCAACATCGTTGTGCCCGGTAAATCCAATCTGGAAATTTCGCACCATTACGGCATGGAACGCTTTACCGAATTTGGACTCACCATGATTACCGTGGTCAATCGGGAATATTGCAAAAAGCTGCTCGTCATGCTGCCAGGGCAAACCCATCCGGAGCAATATCACGAACAGAAGGAAGAAACCTTCGTCATCCTGCACGGTGAATTGACCTTGTGGCTGGACGGCGAACAGCGCGTTGCGCGGCGGGGCGATGTCGTCACCGTGCAGCGCAAAACGCGGCACAAGTTCCATGCCGGGCGCGGCGTGGTGTTTGAGGAAATCTCCTCAACGCATTACGCCAGCGACTCTTTCTACACCGACCCTGCCATTGCCGCGAACCCACACCGAAAAACCCTGTTGACCCACTGGCTATGACCATGCGCCTTGCGGATTACCTGATGTCCCGACTGGCGGATGTCGGCAGCGAACATGTTTTTTTGCTGCCGGGTGGCGGCGCGATGCACCTGAACGACGCCCTCGTTTCGCAAAAACGTCTCATCCCGATTCCCTGCCACCACGAGCAGGCCTGCGGTATCGCCGCTGAAGCCTGGGGACGCATCCGCGAAAGTTTTGGCGTCTGCATGGTGACGACCGGCCCCGGCGCGACCAATGTCATTACGCCGGTAGCGGGCGCGTGGATCGAATCCATTCCGTTGCTGGTCATTTCCGGTCAAGTCAAGCGTCCCGACCGGCTGAATGGACGACCACTGCGTCAGGGCGGCGCGCAGGAAGTCGATATTGCGCCGATGATCAAATCCATCACCAAATACGCGGTCACCATCGACGATCCGCGGCAGATCCGCTATCACCTGGAACGCGCCCTGCACGAGATGTGGAGCGGGCGGCAAGGCCCGGTCTGGCTGGATATTCCGCTGGACGTGCAAGCCGCGCCCATCGATCCCGATACCTTGCCCGGATTTACGCCGCCCGACGTGGAGGACGCGGATACGCTCAAAGCCGCCGCGCTCCACCTGCAAACCCTGCTGGAAAATGCCGAACGCCCGCTGTTACTGGCGGGACACGGGGTACGCCTTGCCGGGGCGGCGCAATCTTTTCTGGCGCTGGCGGAACGTCTGCAAATTCCCGTCGTCACTACATGGAACGCGCTCGACCTCATCGACTGGGAACATCCGCTTAACGTCGGTCGTCCGGGCGTCGTGGCGTTGCGCGCGGCTAACTTTGCCGTGCAAAATTGCGATCTTCTGATCAGCGTCGGCAGCCGTCTTGACGGCATCATTACCGCCTACAATCCGCGCGGTTTTGCCCGCGCCGCCAAAAAAGTCGTGGTGGATATAGACGCCAACGAAATCGCCAAACTGGAAATGGACATCGACCTGCCCATTGCCGCCGATGCCGGGCGAACCATTGCGGCGTTCACGCAACTCAAGCCCAATGGCAAAACCAGAAACTGGCTCGCGTGTTGCGCGGACTGGAAGCAACGCTATCCAGCCAACGCAGGCAAGGCTTTTCCGGAGCGTGGTCCCATTGACCATTATCATTTTGTCTCCGCGCTGTCCGACGCCATCCCGCCGGATACCCTGGTCAGCACCGGCAGTTCCGGTCTGGCGGTGGAAGTGTTCTATACCGTTTTCCGCAACAAACCGGGGCAGCGTGTGTTTTTGACCTCCGGTCTGGGTTCAATGGGTTATGGCCTGCCCGCCGCCATCGGCGCCTGCCTCGCCAACGACAAAAAGCCGATGGTCGCCATCGAGAGCGATGGCAGTCTGCAACTCAACTTGCAGGAATTCGCCACCCTTGCCGCGCAAAAGCTGCCCATCACCCTCATCATCATGAATAATGGCGGCTACGCTTCCATCCGCAATACCCAACGCAACTACTTTGCCGGACGCTACCTTGGCAGCGGTCCGGAATCCGGCCTGCTGCTGCCCGACCTCGAAAAAATCGCCGCTGCCTACGACCTGCCCTTTACCCGCATCACGGATGCCGCCGAATTACCACGCCTGCGCCCACTCCTCGCCACGCCGGAGTTGCGCCTGATCGACGTTCAACTCGTCCCCAACGAAGCCCTCACCCCCAAAGTCGCCGCCCTGCTTGAAGCCGATGGCTCCCTGCGCTCCATGCCGCTGGAAGACATGTCGCCACTGTTGCCGCTGGAAGTCCTGCAAAAAGAAATGCGTATCCCCTTGCTGGCGACATCCTTGCAGGCGCGACGACATTGAGCGGCGCTTGCCGCACGAACAAAACCGTCGCAACCAGGGCAATCGCATGAATGCCAAAGCCATGAATTCATGATAGTGAAACCGTCCGAATCTTCCCCTGAAGGGAAGGTGTAGCTACGTTCCCTCCCCTTTTCACGCCCTCTCCCCTTGTGGGTGTACAGACTGGAGACAGGGTGGTAGACGGTCGTTCAAGCTGTTTTTCCGATGGTAATGGCTTTAGGTGTTTAGTCCCACGGTGTTTGAAGGGATAGTCTATGTGCTGCGAACAGGGGGTCAGTGGAAGGCGCTGCCGAAGGAGGTTTTTGGGAGTTCAAGCGCCATCCATAAACGGTTCCTTGCGTGGGAAAAGGCAGGAGTATTCCTCAATCTTTGGCAGGGCGGCCTGGCTGAG
>JAIRZG010000037.1 GCA_031267345.1 Zoogloeaceae bacterium | reverse complement strand
ATCCCGCGCAAAGGCGGCATCAAGGTGCGACGACTCGTCGCCGCAACTTCCGATCTCTATCGCGCACACTTGTTCGGCATGGAGGTGTAGCGGCAAGAGGGGTTCGTGCGATTGCCCTGAAGATCAATCCTTGTTCACAAAAGGATGCAAGGTTTCTTATTATAATTATCGGACTCAAATGTCCCGCTACCGTCAATTGATCGCAGAAGTCAAAACCGGAAACCGTGACCTGAAAATCATTGATCCTGAACCCTTGTTTTGCAACACAACAGAATGCAGCGGCTACCGTGATGGACAATTTTTTTACCGGGACGACAACCATCTCACCATTGCCGGTGGCATATATCTGGCTCCATTGATTCTGGATACACTGTTCGGAAAAGCGACACAAGGCCCGTAAAGCGCGCGGCAACCATTGTTTTACCTGTAAGCGTGTTGTCATACACCGGTTCAGCCGCGTCCCGAAGTGTTAGACTTCCGCTCCCCTTCCCGGTTTGATGCCCTTCCCCTCATGAAATCCGCCATCCGCCAAAAACTCGAACAACTTGCTTTCCGTCTGGAAGAAGTCGATGCGCTGTTGTCCAGCGAGGACGCGGCGCGGGATATGCAGGCGTTTCGGCGTCTTTCCCTTGAACGCGCCGAAATCGAACCGGCGGCGCGGCTTTACGCCCGTTACCTTCAGGTCGAAGCGGATTTGCGACAGGCGGAGGCGCTGCGTTCCGACCCGGAAATGCGCGAACTGGCGGAAGAAGAAATCGCCAGCGCGAAAGACGGATTGCCGGAACTGGAACTGGAATTGCAAAAGCTGCTCCTGCCGCGCGACCCCGATGACGCGCGCGACATTCTGCTGGAAATCCGCGCCGGTACGGGCGGCGACGAATCGGCGCTGTTCGCGGGCGAGCTTTTCCGCATGTACAGCCGCTACGCCGAGCGACAGCGCTGGCAGGTGGAGACGCTTTCCGCCAACGCTTCGGAACTGGGCGGCTACCGGGAGATCATCTGTCGCGTGGCGGGCGCGAATGTCCATGCCCGGCTCAAGTTTGAATCCGGCGCGCATCGGGTGCAGCGGGTTCCGGAAACCGAAACGCAGGGACGCATCCACACCTCCGCCTGCACCGTGGCGGTCATGCCGGAAGCGGACGCGGTAGAAGCGGTTGAACTCAATCCGGCGGAGCTTCGCGTCGATACCTTCCGCGCTTCCGGCGCGGGCGGGCAGCACATCAACAAGACCGATTCAGCGGTGCGCGTCACCCACCTGCCCACCGGCATCGTCGCCGAATGTCAGGATGGCCGCTCGCAACACCAGAACAAGGCTTCCGCCCTGAAGGTGTTGGCGGCGCGCATCAAGGATGTCGAGGCGCGCGCGCAACAAGCGAAAGAGGCCGCGACGCGCAAAAGTCTGGTCGGCAGCGGCGACCGCTCCGAACGCATCCGCACCTACAACTTTCCGCAAGGCCGCGTCACCGACCACCGCATCAACCTGACCCTCTACAAAATCGCCGCCATCATGGAAGGCGATCTGGACGAAATCATCAACGCGCTCGCCAGCGAACGGCAAATGGAACAACTCGCCGCACTGGCGGGGGACTAAAATCCCACATGCGTTTGACACACGGGAGAGGAAACCATGCGCATCCGCAACTACATCCTGCCGGCGCTCGGCATCCTGCTGGCAGGCAGCGCCAGCGGCGTAGACATCAAACCCACGGTGACAAAGGCCGAAGATTTTGCGCCCGAAGGCTGGAAGCTCCACAGCATCACGTATGGCGATTTGGATCAGGATGGCGAAAAAGACGCCGCGCTGGTGATTCAGCAGACGGACGAACAAAAAATCATCAAGAATGACGGCATGGGGAAAAGCGAGCTGGACGCCAACCCCAGGATTTTGCTGGTGGTCTTCAAAAATGGCGCAGGCTACGAACTGGCCTTGAAGAATGAAAACATCCTGCCCAGTCAGGACGACGCGGAAAATCCCTGCATGGAAGATATCCTGGGCATATCCGGCGGTATCCGCGTCACCGCCTCAAATACCCTGAAAATCAGCCTGCATTTTGAAACCCGTTGCGACCCGCGAATATCTGCCGCGTACGCCTATACCTTCCGTTATCAAAATAACCGCTTCGAGTTGATTGGCCTTGACAATACCGACTTTTCCCTCAGCCCTCTCGCGACGGTGTACACCAGCGCCAGCTATTCCACCGGGAAAATCCGGATCGCCACCGAAACTTACGAGGGCAAACTCACTGAAAAATGGGCGCGCGTCAAGACCAAACCGCAATACGATCTGCAAACCCTGCGCTACGCTCAGCTCACGGATATAAATATGGGGGTCTTCTGGGATATTGAGCAGGAAGCCCGGCGCGCCCAATGATATGCGGATGGCAACGATAAAAACCCGCGCGGACTGGTTGCAGGCGGCGCGACGACACATCGACGCGCTGGACGCCCGTCTGCTGCTGCAAGCGGTAACGCGGCAAACCCACGCCGGACTGATGACCCGTCCCGAAAGCGCGCTGACCCCTGCCGAACAGGAAACCCTGGACGCCCTGCTGCGTCGCCGCGCCGCCGGAGAACCCCTGGCCTACCTCGTCGGCGAAACCACCTTTCGTGGTCGCCGCTTCAAAGTCACTCCCGCCGTCCTCACTCCGCGCCCGGAAACCGAAGAACTGGTCGACGTGGCGCTCGCCAAACTTGCGGAACTGGCGTCCCTTCCCCCCTCTTGCCAACCCTCCCCCACGAAGGGGGAGGGAGTGAATGAGAGAGGACGCGATGTCGACTCCCCTCTCCCCGCGTGGGGGCGAGAGCGGGGGAGCAGCCTTCCGGAAGAAGGGGCTGCGTTTCAGCATAAGGCAATCCCCTTACAAACCACCGACTGGCTCCATCGACGCGCCCGCGAATTACGCCAGCGACAACCCCCTGTCGAACAAACCTTGTGGCAAGCGTTACGCGCCAAACGATTCTCCGGCTTCAAGTTCCACCGTCGGCAACCGATCGGTCGTTACATTGCGGATTTTGTCTGCTTCGACCATAAGCTGATTGTCGAGCTTGATGGCGGGCAACACGCAAAAGCGCAGGAATACGACACCTGCCGTGATGTCTGGCTGAAGCAGCAGGGATTTCGCATATTGCGATTCTGGAACAACGAATGGGCCACACAACCCGAAGGCGTACTGGAATTGGTTTGGAGGGTTTTGCATGACACCGCTCCCGAAGGGCAATCTCCCTCTCTCCATCTCACAAGGAAGGAGGGCGCTGCGTTGCCCCCCCTCTCCCCTGCCCCTTTCCCATCAAGGGAGAGGGAGAATAGTGGCGCGCGCCCATTGAGGGAGCGGAGAAACCCGGCGCGACAAAAGGACCGCGAAAACTCCTGCAAAATTCTGGATTTGGGCGTTGGCAGCGGCGTCATCGCCATTTCGCTGGCGCTGGAATTTCCCGCCGCGCAGGTAACGGCGTGCGACATTTCCCCCGCCGCCCTCGCCATCGCGCGGGAAAACGCCGAAGGCCTGCGCGCTCGTGTGCGCTTTTTGGAAAGCGACTGGTTCGCCGCCCTGGCGGACGAACGCTTTCACCTGATCGTCGCCAACCCGCCTTACATCGCCGCCGATGACGCGCACCTCGAAGGCGATGGCCTGCGCTTTGAGCCGCGTCCGGCGCTCACCGACGAAACCGATGGCCTCGCCGCCATCCGCGCCATCATTGCCGCCGCCCCTGCCTGCCTCTACTTCGGCGGCTGGCTGTTGTTTGAGCACGGCTGGAATCAAGGCGCAGCGTCCCGCGCCCTGCTCACCGCCGCCGGATTCGCCGACGCGCAAACCTGGCGCGATCTCTCCGGACAGGAACGCATCAGCGGCGGACAGCGGTTGGCGCGATAGATCGCGACAAGGCAAAACAGGGCAATCGCACGAACCCCTCTTGCCGCTACACCTCCATGCCGAACAAGTGTGCGCGATAGAGATCGGAAGTTGCGGCGATGAGTCGTCGCACCTTGATGCCGCCTTTGCGCGGGATGGGATCGAGACGAATGAGATT
>JAIRZG010000029.1 GCA_031267345.1 Zoogloeaceae bacterium | reverse complement strand
GCCGCGCCAGGAGTACCGGGCGAACCCTTGCGGTTCGCCCCGTCCCCCGCGACGGGACGAAAGGGGAAAACCGTGCGCGACGCGGGCGGCAGGCAACATGGGTACGGTATGAGAATATGCTTCCGGGCGACTGTCGCGGATATTCGATGTCGATATGGAGAAAACCGGGGCATAGTCCTTGAAGCCTTTTTCCGGGCCACGGGACCGGTACCTTCCTTGTCCTTTGCCCGAACGGCGCGCAGGATACGCAGGCTGCCCAGTCCTTCGCACCGCAGGAGCCGCTTCAGCCCGGAGCGTGACGCTGCGGGGTAAATGAAGCGCCGGGGGTGACGACCAGTAGTTCATCCATCCGGCGCGTAGGGCGGATGACGCTGCGCTTATCCGCCCTACGCGCCGCAAATCAACTCCCCCTTGTGGGCACAATTCCCTGATGCGGCGGGTTTGCCGCTGGCAACGGAACTGTCTTTCGTCTTTTGTTTTCCGAACCCTGGATCCGCAGCGCGTTCAGCACGACCAGCAGTGAGCTGGCGGACATGCCGATGCCTGCCGCCCAGGGGGTGACGTGCCCCATGATCGCCAGTGGCAGGGCGAGGAGGTTGTACATAAATGCCCAGGCGAGGTTCTGGCGGATGATGGCAAGGGTGAAGCGGCTTTTGCGGATGCCGCTGGTCAGGTGTCCCAGATTTTCGGAAAGCAGCACCAGATCGGCCTGGGTGCGCGCCAGTTGCGCGCCGGAACCCATGGCGATGGAGACTTGCGCCTGCGCCAGCACCGGCGCGTCGTTGACGCCATCGCCCACCATCGCCACCACCGCGCCTTGCGCCTGCAAGCGACGGACGGCTTCGCGTTTGGCCTGCGGCGACATTTCGCCTTCCGCCGCATCCACGCCCAGTTCGCGGGCAATCCGCGCCACAACGGGCGCGGCGTCGCCGGACATCAGCAAGGCGCGGCGTCCGGCAGCCTGAAGGTCGCGGATGAGGGCGGCGGCGTCGGGACGCAGGGCGTCGCCCAGGCGGAAAAAGGCCAGTACGCCGCCGCCCTTTTCGCCCAGCGCCAGCACGGTATCGTCCGCCATCCGCCAGTCTTGCGGCCAGGGCGTCGCGCCCGCGCGGGCAAACACGTAGTCGGGGCGACCAATGTACAGTTCCCGTCCGGCGATGCCGCCGCGCAAGCCCTGTCCGGTTTCGGCGATGACGTTTTCCGCCAGCGGCAGTGGCGTATCGGCAAGACGTTCTGCGGCGGCCTGGCGCAGGGCGCGCGCCAGCGGGTGTTCGGAATAGGCTTCCAGACTGGCGACAAGCGTTAGGGCGGCATCCACGCTGGCAGTCGATGTCGGCGCAATGTCCAGCAGACGCAGTTTGCCGGTGGTCAGGGTTCCGGTTTTGTCAAAGACAAAGTGCGTGGCGCGGGCGAGGGTTTCCAGCGCGTGACCGCGCGTCACCAGTACGCCTTCTTTCGCCAGCGCGCCGGAAGCGACGGTCAAGGCAATCGGCGTCGCCAGCGCCAGCGCGCAGGGGCAGGTGACGACCAGCACGGAGACGGTAATCCACAGGGCGCGTTCGCTCTCAATGCCATACCAGGCGATGGCAGTGAGCGCGGCGACAACCAGCAACGCCAACACGAACCACTGCGCCACCTTGTCGGCCAGGACGACAAGGCCGGGCTTTTCAGCAGCGGCGCGTTCCATCAGGCGAATGATGGCGGAAAGTCGCGTCTGCTCGCCCACGGCTTTTACCCGCACCACCAGCGGACTTTCCATGTTGAGCGAGCCGCCCGTTACCGCGTCGCCCGCCTGTTTTTTCACTGGACGGCTCTCGCCGGTCAGGAGCGCCTCGTCGGCGTTGCTGACGCCTTCTTCCACCGCGCCATCGCAGGGGATGATGTCGCCGGGGCGCACCAGCACGCGATCATCGGCGGCGAGTTCGGAGACCATGATCTGTTCGGTCTGCCCGTCCGTTTTCGCTTCGCGCGGCAGGCGTTGGCAGAAGGCGGGCATGAGTTTCGCCAGCGCCTCGCCCACGCTGATCGCCTTTTGCCGCGCCGTCATTTCCAGATAGCGACCGCCCAGCAAAAGGAACACGAACATGGTGACGGAATCAAAATAGACTTCGCCCGTGCGGGTAATGGTCGCCCACACCGACGCGATGAAGGACGCGCCGATGCCCAGCGCCACCGGCACATCCATGCCGACGCGGCGGAATTTCATGTCCCGCCACGCGCCTTTGAAAAAGGGCGCGGCGGAATAAAACACCACCGGCAGGGTGAGCAGCAGGCTCGCCCAGCGAAGCAGGGTTTCGATGTCCAGCGTCATCTCGCCTTCGCCCGCGATATAGACGGGGACGACATACATCATCACTTGCATCATGCCGAAGCCCGCCACCCATACCCGCCACAGCGCCTCGCGGCGCTCTTTATGCGCCAGTTCCTCATAGCGCGAAGCGTCGTAAGGATGGGCACGGTAGCCGATGGCGGCGATGGCGGCGAGGATGTCGGAAAGTTTGATTCTGGTTTCATCCCAGCGCACGCGGGCGCGACGGGTGGCGTAATTGACATCGACGCCGGTAACGCCGGAAAGTTGTCCGATATACCGTTCGTTCAGCCAGACGCAGGCGGCGCAGGTGATGCCTTCGAGCATCAGCGAGGCTTCGCGCTCGTGTTCGCCCAAAGCGCGGACAAAACTTTTCTGGAATTCGGCGTGATCGAACAGCGCCAGTTGTTCGAGGACGGTGGGCATGGCCTCACGCGGCGATTCCGGCATGGCGTCGCGGCTGGCGTAGTACCCGGCAAGCCCGTTGGCGACGATGGCCTCCGCCACGGCTTGGCAGCCCGCACAGCACAGGGCGCGGGGTTCGCCCGCGATGTCGACGGAAAAATCCGCGTCATCGGGAAGGTCAAGACCGCAGTGATAACAGCGCGCGCCCGCTGATGCAGCGGCAAGGCTCATGAGAATTTCAGGATCGCCACGGAAACGTTGTCGCCCTTGCCTTCACCGCGCGCGCGCGCCAGACGGATAAGCTGGCTGGCGGCTTCGCGCACACTGCCTGTCGCCATGATCGCGCCCAGCTCGTAATCATCGAAATAGCCCCACAACCCATCCGAGCAGAGCAGGAAACTGTCGCCCGCCTGCACGTCCTCCAGCGAGCCAAAATCCACCTTCGGCGTTTCCTGTCCGCCCAAAGAGGTGAGCAGGATATTGCGGTTGGGATGCGTCTCGGCTTCTTCCGGCGTAATTTTGCCCGTCTGGATCAGATGCTCCACGTAGGAATGATCCGTCGTCCGCACCCGCAGATGCAGACCGCGAAAAGCGTACAGGCGACTGTCGCCGCAATGCGCCCACAGCACCGTGTTGTGCGGACACAACATCAGGAGCACCGCCGTGCTGTGCGGATCCTTTTCGTTGATGAAGCGTGACGCCTTGATCATGGTGTGCACTTCGTTCAGGCTTTCCGCCACGAAAAGGCGCGGGTCTTCTTCGTTGCCCCATTGCTGAAAGTTGGCGCTCAAGGTATGGATCACCTGTTCCGCCGCCAGCGCGCCACCCGTATGCCCGCCCATGCCATCCGCCACGACGGCCAGCATCACGCCGGGAACGCGCTGGTGCGCCACCAGCGTCAGCCTGTCCTGCTGTTCCTTGCGGTCTCCCTGATGTTGCGCGATACAGGCGTCAAGTTTCAGATTCATCAATACTCCTGGCAGTCATTCATAACGAACATGGTTCATAACTGTGACAGTATACTGCCCTTGCACGGCAATCTGTCATTTTCAGGAAAACCGCTCATGGCGCATCGACTTGCAAAGATCATAACCCGTACCGGCGACAAGGGACAAACCGGCTTGGGCAACGGCGAACGTGTCGCCAAGAACAGCCCGCGCATCCATGCCATTGGCGAGGTCGACGAACTCAATTCCGCGCTTGGCCTGTTGCTGGCGGAACCCGACCTGCCCGCCGACGCGCGCGTGACGCTCACCGACATCCAGCACCAGCTTTTCAATCTGGGCGGCGAACTCTCTTTTCCCGCGCTGCCCGACGCGCGGCGTTTGATTCGCGCCGCGCATGTCGAGGCGCTGGAAAACGACGCGGCGCGTTTTGACGCGGAGCTGCCGCCGCTCAAAGATTTCATTCTGCCCGGCGGCTGCCGCGCCGCCGCGCTCGCCCACCTTGCCCGCGCCATTTGTCGCCGCGTCGAGCGCAGTCTCCTCGCGCTCGCAGAAACCGCCGCGCTTCCCGAAGACGCGCGCCGCTACATCAACCGCCTTTCCGACCTCCTGTTCATTCTCGCCCGTTTTTTGAATCGCGCGGCGGGCAAGGACGATGTGCTTTGGGTGATCGGAGCGCAGAAAGAAAGCTGAATCATGTCATTTGCAGAGCGAAAATTTTGTTGCGGGCGTTTTGATTTGTCCCTGAATCTTCCCTCGGATCGCCCGCTGATCATGGGCATCGTCAATCTCACGCCCGATTCCTTTTCCGGCGACGGGTTGGGACGGGACACGGCGGCGGCGATTGCCCATGCCCGCGCTCAATGGGAAGCGGGAGCGGACATGCTCGACCTGGGCGCGGAATCCACCCGCCCCGGCGCGGAACCGACTTCGTTGCAGGAAGAACTGGATCGTCTGCTGCCAGTGCTGGAGGTGGTGCGCGACTGGAAGATTCCCGTCTCCATCGACACCTGCAAGCCGGAAGTGATGCAGGCGGCGCTGGTCGCTGGCGCGGACATGATCAACGACATCAACGCCCTGCGCGGCCCCGGCGCATTGGACGCGGTAGCGGCCAGCGATTGCGGCGTCTGCCTGATGCACATGCAGGGCGAGCCGCGCACCATGCAAACAGAACCCGTCTATGTCGATGTGGTGAATGAGGTGGGCGGCTTTCTGGAGGAACGCATCAACGCCTGTCGGACGGCGGGCATTCATGACGAACGCCTGGTCGTTGACCCCGGCTTCGGCTTTGGCAAAACGCTGGCGCACAATCTCGAACTGTTTGCCCACCTGCCGGAATTGAAGCGGCGAGGCTTGCCGCTCCTGGTCGGCGTCTGTAAAAAACGGATGCTGGGCGAACTCACCGGGCGTCCGGTGGCGGAACGGCGGGCTGCTTCTCTGGCGGCGGCGGTCATGGCGGCGGCAAAGGGCGCGAACATCATCCGGGTGCATGATGTCGCTGAAACCCGTGACGCGCTGACCGTCTGGCGCGCGCTGGAGGGGAAAAACGCGAAAACCGGCGCGTGAATCCGATCCAGCAAATGCCGGGACGAAATCGCCATGCTGTATTGGAAGCAGATAAATTGACAGCCGCTGATACAAGTTTTCCGCAGGACTCTACAACGACGCGGAAATAAAAAAATGGCAAAGAAGGGAGAAGGTTAAACGGACATGAGCAGAAAATACTTCGGCACCGATGGTGTGCGCGGCAAGGTGGGCGAATTCCCGATTACGCCGGAATTCGCGTTGAAGCTGGGGTATGCGGCGGGCAAGGTGTTGGTGTCGCAGCGCGGACTGCCGTCGGGCGAGCGGCCTGCCGTGCTGATTGGCAAGGACACGCGCGTTTCCGGCTATCTGCTGGAAGCCGCGCTGGAATCCGGATTTTCGGCGGCGGGCGTTGATGTTTCCCTGGTCGGCCCCATGCCCACGCCCGGCGTCGCCTATCTCACCCGCGCCCTGCGCTTGCAGGCGGGCGTGGTGATTTCCGCTTCGCATAACCCCTATGACGACAATGGCATCAAGTTTTTTTCCGCCGAAGGCATGAAGCTGCCGGACGAGGTGGAACGCGCCATTGAAGCGGAACTCGAAAATCCGCTGAGTTGCGTCGCCTCCGCGCAATTGGGACGCGCCCGCCGCATTGACGACGCGCGCGGGCGCTATGTCGAATTCTGCAAAAGCGCCTTTCCCAATGACCTCAATCTGCGCGGCCTGAAACTGGTGGTCGATTGCGCGCACGGCGCGGCCTATCACGTCGCGCCCGATGTCTTTCACGAACTGGGCGCGGAAGTGCAGGTTATCGGCGCAGAACCGAATGGCCTCAACATCAACGCCGGTTTTGGCGCGACCGCGCCGCAAGCCTTGCAAAACGCCGTGCGGGAAAATCACGCGCATCTGGGCGTCGCGCTCGATGGCGATGGCGACCGTCTGCTGATGGCCGGGCCGGATGGCAGCCTTTACGATGGCGACCAACTGCTTTACGT
Source organism: Zoogloeaceae bacterium (assembly GCA_031267345.1). GTDB lineage: Bacteria > Pseudomonadota > Gammaproteobacteria > Burkholderiales > Rhodocyclaceae > Azovibrio. The sequence goes on along the minus strand of JAIRZG010000029.1, from coordinate 2,294 downwards.
CATGGTCGCGGAACGCCTGCGCCAAGGACAACCGGTAGCGGGCGTGGTCGGAACGCTAATGAGCAATCTGGCGCTCGAACACGCGCTGGCGAACGCGAACGTCGCGTTTATCCGCGTGGCGGTAGGGGACCGTTATGTGGTGGAAAAATTGCTGGAAAAAGGCTGGCTTTTCGGCGGCGAAAATTCCGGTCATCTGCTTTGTCTGGACAAACACAGCACGGGAGACGGCATCGTCGCCGCCCTGCAAGTGCTGGCGGCGCTGCGCCGCCAGCCGCAAATTCCCGTCGCCGCTTTGCTGGGCGCGGTGCGCCTCTACCCGCAACAGCTCATCAATGTCGACCTGCCCAAAAACGGGTCATGGCGACAAAATCCGGACATCGCCGCCGCCGTCGCCGCGACAGAACGTCGTTTGACCGTTGCCGGAAAAACGCGCGGTCGCGTCCTCCTGCGCGCTTCCGGCACACAACCGCTCCTGCGCGTCATGGTCGAAGGCGAGGATGCGGCGCAAGTGGCGGCGGAAGCCAACGCCTTGGCGCAGACGGTGCGGGAAGCGATACAGGCTGCGGCTTCGCGTGTTTTGCGCGGATAAGTAGCACAACCGGATTTTTGGCGGAACAGTTCAGGTATTCTTACGTTTTTCCAATTTTACAAAGCGCGGTCAATGAATCCGCCATAAGGAGGCGTGACATGAAAAGAATTCGTAAAGCGGTATTTCCCGTGGCGGGGTTGGGGACGCGGTTTTTGCCGGCGACCAAGGCCAGTCCGAAGGAAATGTTGACGGTGGTCGACAAGCCGTTGATTCAATATGCGGTGGAAGAAGCGGTGGCGGCGGGGATTACGGAACTGATTTTCGTCACCGGACGCAGCAAGCGGGCGATCGAGGATCACTTTGACAAGGCGTTCGAGCTGGAAACCGAACTGGAAAAAAAGGGCAAGACCGAGATGCTCGATGTGGTGAGAAACATCCTGCCGCGTTCGGTGCATTGCGTTTATATCCGTCAGGCCGAGGCGCTGGGTCTGGGGCACGCGGTGCTCTGCGCCCGGGATGTGGTGGGTGACGAACCCTTTGCCGTGATTCTCGCCGACGACCTGCTGGACGCGCAGCCCGCCGTGTTGAAGCAGATGACGGACGCTTACGGTGAACATCATGCCTCCCTGTTGGCGGTGCAGGAAGTGCCGCAGGCGGAAACGGCGAGTTACGGCATCGTCGCTTCTCGTCCGCTTGCCGAACGGGTCGAGCAGGTGAGCGCCATTGTCGAAAAACCGCGCCCGGAAAAAGCGCCTTCCAATCTTGCCGTGGTGGGGCGTTACGTGCTGACGCCGCGCATTTTTCATCATCTGGAAACCGGCAGGCCGGGCGCGGGCGGCGAGATTCAGTTGACCGACGGCATCGCCGCGCTGATGACGGAAGAGCGGATATTGGCCTATCGTTACGCCGGTACGCGCTATGATTGCGGCTCCAAGCTGGGTTATCTGCAAGCCTCGGTGGTGTTCGGCCTGCGCCACCCCGATGTCGGCGCGGCCTTTGGCGCGTATTTGAAAACCCGATGAGCTTTTGGAGGAAAACGCATGAATCGTGAAGAAGCCCTGGCGCTCCTGAAGGACGCCGAACTGATTCATTCGGAAGCCGTGGTGCAACACGCGGTCAGGCGGGTAGCGGCGGCGATCAAGGCGGAACTCGGCGACGACAATCCGGTCGTGCTCTGCGTGATGAGCGGCGCGGCGCTCTTTGTCGGTCAGCTTTTGCCGCTGCTCGATTTTCCGCTGGATTTTGATTACCTGCACGTCAGCCGCTATGGCGACAATACCAGCGGTCACAACAAACTCACCTGGCGCAGCGGCCCGTGGATCAACCTGAAAGATCGCGTCGTGCTGGTGGTGGATGACATTCTCGATGAAGGCGTCACGCTCAGCGCCATCTGCAAGCGCATCCGGCAGATGGGCGCAAAGCGCGTGCTGACGGCGGTGTTCGCCGACAAGGAAACCGGTCGTGTAAAACCCGTCCAGGCCGATTTTGTGGGGCTTGCCCTCCCCGACCGCTTTGTTTTCGGCTTCGGCATGGACATCTGCGGCGCCTGGCGCAACCTGCCCGCGATTTACGCGGCCAAAACGTCAGAGGTCGGGACGTAGATTGGATTTTGCAAACTCAAGCCAATCTACGTTTGTTTTCAGCATGTCGCGTGATTGGTCGTAAAACGTGATTGGGACAACAGAAAGATCAAATAATGCACGCGAGAAGTTTTCCAGATGAGGTGAAGTGGGCGCTTGGTCGGCTTGACGCCAAGGATATTGGG
>JAIRZG010000161.1 GCA_031267345.1 Zoogloeaceae bacterium | reverse complement strand
TGTTTTTCGGGGGTATTCAGTGCCCAATAAAAGAGTTCAGCCATTTTTTTTGCTGCTTTGGCATCTCCGTTCTCGAAGCAAATAAATACCTCACGCCAGTCCAGACCTTGTTGTTCCTGTTCCATATTTGCATCCCTTTCCTGTCTTCCCTCTCTCGTTCAGAAGTCGCGCCAACCGGGGAAGGGATACCCCGGTCTTCGCCCTGTCGGGCTAGGCGCGGCAAACTTGATTACGCTCGAAGCGGTATCACCTCTGCCCCGACCTTCAGCTTGTCCAGATAGTCAGCCCAAAGCTGCATCATGACGCGGCGCTCTTTCAGGTACTTGGTGCGGTTGTACGCCGTGCCTAAAGCGTCCGGCACCCGGTGCGCCAGTTGGTGCTCAATGATTTCTGACGCCTGATGCAATTCTTCTGCCAGCAAGGTGCGCGCCATCGCGCGAAAGCCGTGCACGGTCATGGTGTCCTTGTCGTACCCCATGCGCCGCAACGCCGCCAGCAGAGCAACATTACTCAAGCAGTTTGTCGGGTTGCGCCCTGGAAAGACATACACGCCCTGCCCGGTCATGGGCTGCAATTCCCGTAAAATCGCCACGGCCTGACGCGACAACGGGACAAGATGCTCCGTTTTGGTCTTGGTCACAAAGTACTTCCACTCTGCCCTGTTAAGGTCAATATCCGCCCATTTCGCCGCCCGCAATTCCCCCGGACGCACGAATACCAGAGGGGCAAGCAACAACGCCGCCCGCACGGTATATGTACCCGCAAAAGCATCCAGCGCCCGCAACAACGCTCCGGCCTGTTGCGGGTCAGTAACGCTGGCAAAATTTTTGCCCCGGAAGGTTTGCAGCGATCCGCGCAGGTCAGGGCAGGGGTCACGCTCTGCGCGGCCTGTCGCAATGGCGTAACGCATAACTTGTGAAATGTTTTCTTTCGCCCTGTGCGCTGTTTCAATCGCCCCCCTGCTTTCGATACGGCGCAACACTTCCAGTACTTGCGGCGGCGTAATACACCCAACAGGAAGGCCGCCTATCCATGGGAAAATATCCCGCCCCAGACGGGCAATCACCTTGCTGGTATGACTTGTGGCCTTGTCCGTCTTCCACTTCTCGAACCATTCCCGCGCCAGCGTCTCAAAGGAATTCGCCGCCCGTTCCTCTCTGGCGGCCTTCTGCGCCCTCTTCACGCCGCCGGGGTCTGCGCCATTCGCCAGCAGCTTGCGGGCTTCGTCCCTGCGCTCGCGGGCTTCTTTCAGGCCAATATCAGGATAAATGCCAAAAGCAAGCAATTTTTCCTTGCCTTCATAGCGGTATTTTTGCCGCCAATACTTCGCACCGTTCGTCTGTACATGAAGGTAAAGCCCTTTTTCGTCAGCCAGCTTGTAGGGTTTTGCAGCGGGCTTGGCGGCGCGGATGGTGGTGTCGGAAAGTGTCATTTCGGGGGTATCTCCAAATTGGAAACTGCTCATACCCCGAAAATATACCCCCATGTACCCCCGAATGCAAGCGGATTTTACCGGACGGCCTAGGACAAGAAAAAGGCCAGAAGCCTTGATTTCAGCGGGCTTTCTGGCCTTTGTCGGACTTCTTCGGATGATGAAATGGTGGAGGCGGCGGGAATTGAACCCGCGTCCGCAAGTCCTCTACAATGTGATCTACATGCTTGTTCCGGTTATTTGGGTTTAATCCTGGCGCGCCGATCGGACAGGCTCGTTTTGGACGATCTGCTTGGTTTTCATGTCTGGCTACGCAGCAGAACCAGACCCTAGCTCATGTATCTGACTTTGCTGTCGGGTTGCCCCGACCCGGCCCATCAGCAAACCGGTGCAAAGCTCGCCGGTTTAAGCGGCGAGAGCGAAACGCTCGTCGTTGGCGTTTGTTTGTTTTCAGCGGATTTACGAGGTGACTGAACCTCGGCATGCACAACATTGCTTTGCAACCCACGTCGAAGCCAGGTCGCCCCCGTTGTGGATTCAGATAATAACAGAAATTGGACAAGACAGGTGACAGAAACAGGGAGACAGGTTAAATTGCCGCGCCTTGTCTTGCCCTCACGATTCCCATGCACGAATTTGTCCGTCGTCGCACCTTTGCCATCATTTCCCACCCGGATGCGGGAAAAACCACGCTCACCGAAAAGCTGCTGCTGTTCGCGGGCGCGATTCAGATTGCGGGCAGCGTCAAGGCAAGGAAGGCTTCGCGTCACGCGACTTCCGACTGGATGGAAATCGAAAAGCAGCGTGGCATTTCGGTTGCTTCCTCGGTAATGCAGATGGAGTATCGGGATTGCGTGATCAATCTGCTGGATACACCGGGGCATCAGGATTTTTCCGAAGATACCTATCGTGTGCTTACCGCCGTGGACGCAGCGCTGATGGTCATCGACGCCGCCAACGGCGTGGAAGCGCAGACGCGGCGGCTGATCGAAGTCTGTCGGGCGCGGCATACGCCCATTCTCACTTTCATCAACAAACTCGACCGCGAGGTGCGCGCGCCGCTGGATTTGCTCGACGAAATCGAAGCGGCGCTGGGAATGCCCGCCGCGCCGCTGGCCTGGCCGATTGGTCAGGGCAAGCGTTTTCACGGCATCTATAACCTGCGCGACCATTCCATGCGCGTATTCCGTCCTGGTGAAGATCGGCGTTCGGAAGACGATGAAATGCTCGATGGCCGCGATACCGTCATGCTGGCATCCCGTTTTGGCGCGGAATACGCGATGGCAAAAGAGGAGATGGAACTGGTCACGGGCGCCATGCCGACCTTTGCGCCGGAGGAATTTCTCGCCGGACGGCAGACGCCGGTATTTTTCGGTTCCGCCATCAACAACTTCGGGGTGCGCGAAGCGCTCGACGCCATTGTCGATCTCGCGCCGCCGCCGGGTTCGCGCCATGCGCTGTCCAGGGAAGTGCTGCCTTCCGAAGACAAATTTTCCGGCGTGGTGTTCAAGATACAGGCCAACATGGAT
>JAIRZG010000185.1 GCA_031267345.1 Zoogloeaceae bacterium | reverse complement strand
TTTGAGAAACAACGCCGTGAGTTCCACGGTGTCAGCCTGTGGAGAGGAAGGCGCTGGCTCCCGTCGCAAGACGGGAACGAAACCGTCCTCTGTGAAGCAGGAAGCCAACAGCATTTCTAATGAACAGGTTTAATCAGGTTCAGACAGATTTGCGTAGGTTTGGCGGAACGGTAAGCGTATTATTGACTATCCGAACGACACGCCTTATCCAAGCCATTTGCTGCTGGGTTGGCGTGATCTGCGGCCTGTTCATGTGGTTGCCGCGGATACGCCGGAAAACGAAACCATCGTCATCACCGTATATGAACCTGACCCAAGCCTGTGGGAATTCGGTTTTGAAAGGAAAAAATCATGATCTGTCCTATCTGTAAATGTGGCCATGTCCGGCCAGGGTTTGCCAGCCTGACGCTGGAACGCGCGACCACGACCCTGTTGTTCAGGCAGGTTCCGGCAATGGTGTGCGATAACTGCGGCGAAGAATTTATTGAGGAATCAGCGGCAGCGCAGGCGTTCAACAGCGCCGAAGCTGCCGTTGGCGCGGAGGTCTCAATGGAATCGCGCCATTATGGACAATGAGCGCGAAAACAGCGGCATCCCCCCTCTGATTCCTGACCTCTGACCCCCGTGCCGCTTTTAAAACTCGAAAACGCCAGTCTTGCCTTTGGACATGCGCCGCTCCTGGAGCGCGTGGATTTTTTGCTGGACGCGGGCGAGCGGGTGGGGCTGATTGGGCGCAATGGCATGGGCAAGTCGTCGCTGTTGTCGGTATTGGCGGGGCAGCGCGCGCTGGATGAAGGGCGCGTCTGGCGGCAACCCGGCATCCGCGTCGCCCATGTGCCGCAGGAGCCGACGCTGGCGGCGGAAGAGACGGTGTTTCAGGCGGTGGTCTCCGGTTTGGGCGAAGTTTCCCGTTTGTTGTCGGAATATCATCAGGTCTCGCGGGCGCTGGCGGATACGGAGGACGCAGCGCTCCTGCAACGGCTGGAAGACCTGCAACACGCGCTGGAAGCGGCGGGCGCGTGGAACTGGCAGAGCATGGCGGAACGCGCCATCAGCCGTTTCGCGCTGGACGCGGAGGCGCGGATCGATACGCTCTCCGGCGGGCAGAAAAAACGTCTGGCGCTGGCGCGCGCTCTGGCCGGGTCACCGCAAGCGTTGCTGCTGGACGAACCCACCAATCATCTCGACATCGAAAGCATCGAATGGCTGGAAACCTTTTTGCTGGAATGTCGCGCGAGCCTGTTGTTCGTCACCCATGACCGACGTTTTCTGGAACGGCTGGCGACGCGCATTGTCGAACTCGATCGCGGCAAACTCACCTGCTTCCCCGGCAATTTCAGCGACTACCAACGACGCAAGGAAGCCTTGCTGCATGAGGAAATCCGGCTCGACAAAAAACTCGACAAACAGTTGAAGGCCGAAGAAATCTGGATACGCAAGGGCGTGGAAGCGCGACGCACCCGCGCGGCGTTTCGCGTGCAACGTCTGGAAAAGCTGCGACAGGCGCGTTCAGAGCGGCGGAAACGTATGGGACAAGCAGCCCTGCGGCTTTTGGCGGGCGAAAAAAGCGGCGAACTGGTGGCGGAATTGCAGCATGTGCGTAAAGCCTTTGGCGAAAAAATCATCGTGCGCGACTTTTCCACCCGCATCCTGCGCGGCGACAAGGTAGGGCTGATCGGCAAAAATGGCGCGGGCAAGACCACGCTGCTGCGCCTGCTGCTGGGCGAGATCAAACCGGATTCCGGCGCGCTGCGCCGGGGAACCCGGCAGAAAATCGCCTATTTTGACCAGTTTCGCGCCCAGCTGGATGAAAACGCCAGTCTCGCCGAGGTGATTGCGCCCGGCTCCGATTATGTGGAGATTGGCGGCGTGAAAAAGCATGTGACGGGTTATCTGGAAGATTTTCTGTTCGCCCCCGAACGCGCCCGCTCGCCGGTCAGGACGCTTTCCGGCGGCGAGCGCAACCGCCTGTTGCTGGCGCGTCTTTTTGCCCGTCCCGCCAATGTGCTGGCGCTCGATGAACCGACCAATGATCTGGATATGGAGACGCTGGAACTCCTCGAACAACGCTTGCAAGACTACAGCGGAACCCTGTTTCTGGTCAGCCACGACCGCGCCTTTCTGGATAACGTGGTGACGCAGACCTTCGCCGCCGAAGGCGATGGCCTGTGGCGCGAATATGTCGGCGGCTTCAGCGATTGGCAGGCGACCAGGGCAAACGCGACAATGCCCGCCGTCAAGCCGGAAAAAACGGATAAAGCCGCCAAACCCGCACCGCCCGCGCCATCCGCGAAAACCGACAAATTAAGCTGGAAGGAAGCGCGGGAACTGGCGGCGCTGCCGGAGCAAATCGCCGCGCTGGAAGCCGAACAGTCCGCGCTTTCCGCCCGGCTTTCCGACCCGGCGTTTTATCGGCAGGCGGCGGAACAGGCCGCTGTCGCCGCCAAACGCCTCGCCGCCCTCGAGGACGAATTGACGGCGTTGCTGGAGCGTTGGGAAATGCTGGAGACGCGCAACTGATTTTCACCCATGCAGGAAACCGCCATGCAAACCCTGACCCGAATCACCTTGTACACCGACGCGGACGGCTACGCCCGTTTCCGCGAAGACGCCCTGCCCCTCCCCGAAGGTTCGCCCGCCGCGCGTCTTTCAGAACGCTACCCGACCGAAAATCTCCAGTTCCGACGTTCTCCGGTCGGCTTTGCCAGCGAATTCCACTGCACTGCCCGCCCGCAATGGACTTTCATTCTTGCCGGACAAATGGAAATCACCCTGCGCGACGGTAGCCGCCGCCTGTTTTCGGCGGGCGAAGGCTTTTATTCCAACGATCTGCTGCCCGAAGGCAAGATATTCAACCCCGCAATCCACGGTCACAAAAGCCGCCAGGCAGGCGACGCGGCGCTGGTGACGCTGTTCATCACAACGGCGGCCTGAAGCCGCCGCTGATTTTTCCCGATCCCTGACCCCGGCTACACCTGCATGTTCATCACATCCTGATAGGCGCTGACCAGACGGTTGCGGACTTGCACCATTTCCTGAAAGGAGATGGAGGCGGTTTGCAGGGCGATCATGACTTCGTGCAGGTTTTGTTCGCTGCTGCCGGCGGCAAGATTTTCCGCCATCTGCGTCGCCTGCTTTTGCGCGTTATTGACCTGATCGATGGAACTTTTCAACACCTGCGCGAAATTGGCGTCGCCCGCCGCGCCGACCTCGGCGGCTTTGGCGTTGCCGCCAGCCGCCTGCGCGGCGGTGCTGTGCAGGAGGTTCAGCATTTGTTCTATGCCTTTGGTATCCATGATAAAACTCCGGTGAATCGCGGTTGGCCTGATGTCTCACCCGATCCATCAGCAAATTTCAGGCCAACGCGCTTTATTCCTGAAGGTAGCCTTCTTCCTTATACTGCTTCAGCTTGTAGCGCAGGGTGCGGTCGGAAATGCCCAGGCGTTCGGCGGTGGCCTTGCGGGAACCACGCGCCTCCGCCAGCGTCTTGAGGATATGCTCCCGCTCCAAGTCTTTCATATTGCCATTATCGGCGCTTTTTTCCGCATTTTGCAGGTTTTCTTCCGCCGGAATCGGGATGGACGATGAAGGCGCCAGGGTCAACGCCAGCAATTTTGCCTCGATGGTTTTTCCGGGCGCGAGGATCATGGCGCGTTGCAGAGTGTTTTCCAGTTCGCGCACATTGCCGGGCCAGGGGTGGGCAGTCAATGCGGCTTCGGCCCCGGCGGCAAGGGCAAGCCCCGGACGCCCGATGGAAGCGCCGTATTCGCGCACGAAATGCCGCGCCAGCGGCGCGATGTCGGCAGGACGCTGGCGCAGCGCCGGAATGAGAATGGGAAAAACATTGAGCCGATAATACAAATCCTCGCGGAAGACGCCGCGCTGTACGGCCGCCATCATGTCGCGGTTGGAAGTGGCGATGACGCGAATGTTGAGGCGGATCGGCTTTTTGCCGCCGACGCGCTCGACTTCCCGCTCCTGTAACACGCGCAATAATTTGGCTTGCAGGGAAAGCGGCATTTCCGTGACTTCATCAAGCAACAGGGAACCGTCCTGCGCCTGCTCGAATTTTCCCGCCTGCGCCGTCTGCGCGCCGGTGAACGCGCCTTTCTCGTAGCCGAACAGGGTAGCTTCCAACAGATTTTCGGGGATGGCGGCGCAGTTGATGGCGACAAACGGTCCGTCCTTGCGGGCGGAATTCCGGTGAATGAAGCGGGCGACCACTTCCTTGCCGACGCCGGATTCTCCGGTCAGGAACACGGTGGCGTCGGTCTGGGCGACGCGCCCGGCAATGCCAAACAGGTTGAGACTGACCGGATCGACGGCGATGACCCCCAGAATCGCGCCGGGTTCCGGCAGGGCGTATTTGTCGATTTGCGCGAGCAACGCCGCAGGCTCAAAGGGTTTCAGCAAAAAGTCGCACGCGCCGGAACGCATGGCTTCCACCGCCTTGTCCACCTCGGCGTAGGCGGTCATCAACAATACCGGCAGTTGCGGCTGCCACTGGCGGATTTCCTTCAACAGCGCAATGCCGTCCACGGGCGACATGCGGACATCGCTGATGACGAGGGCGATTTTTTGCGCCGCGAGAATCGCCAGCGCCTCCGCCCCGCCGGGGGCATTGAAAACCGTGCAGCCCGCCAGTTCCAGCGTATCGCAGATGGCTTCGCGCAAGCCCTGATCATCCTCGACGACCAGAATGCGTTGTTGTCGTCGCGTTTCGTTCGCGTTCATAAGGAATCCCCGTGTTCCGCAGAGGACTGTGATTGTACCCGCCCCTGCGCGAATGAGGCGCGCGCATTGGTTTATTGAACGACCGCGCGCCGCGCCGGATCATGGTATAAAGCAGACCGTCAAAATTGGTCCCAACATTTGGCGGAACAGATGCGTCAGGCCGCGACAGCGGTTGACCGTGAGCTGCCCGATGTGACCGAGAGGGACGAAATCCATGCCTTCGTTAAAAAAACAGCAGCGCGCCGTCGTTTGGACTGCTTATCGCCGACGGGAACGTTGTGTTATTGCGGATGAAACCGGAGAAGGCGTCGCTGCCGTCATGAACCGGTATGAACCGGTCAAGGCGCAGACCCATCGGATGGAATCTTTCAACCGTTCGATACGCGACAATCTGGCGCGTTTCAACCGAAGGAGCAAGCGTTTCTCGAAGTCCCGGGAAATGCTTCGGATAACGCTTGACCTCTTTTTCCTGTTCAAACGACGGCATGGCGTGATGGCAGTGTAAAGAGAACGGCGCCCTTTCAAGGGGAGGGAGAAAAATGCCCTACCCAAACCCAATACGGTTCAGCACGTAGAAGCGGTTCCAAATCACGCTTGCAACACAAAGTCGTCCAGAAAAATGTTGTTCTATCACATAAAGTCGTTCCACTTTGTGTTGCGAACGGACTATACTTGCACCGGAAAACGGAGCAAGGGGCAAGCTATGGAACGGTACGTAATGCAACGGCTCATCGCCTGGAAAAACAGCAAACGGCGGCTGCCGATGCTCATTCGCGGGGCGCGGCAGGTGGGCAAAACCTGGCTGATGCGGGAATTCGGGCGCTTGTGCTTTGCGAGTGTGGCTTACGTCAATTTCGACAACAACGCGCGGATGCGGGCACTGTTTGAGGGTGATTTCGACATTCCGCGACTGCTCGCCGGATTGCAGTTGGAGTCGGGCGTGAAAATTACGCCGGAGACCTTGCTCATCTTCGATGAGATTCAGGAAACGCCACAGGCGCTATCCAGCCTGAAATATTTCCGCGAGAATGCGCCGGAATACGCCATTCTCGCCTCCGGTTCGCTGTTGGGCGTCGCGCTGCATACGGGCACATCCTTTCCTGTGGGCAAGGTGGATTTCATGGATTTGCGCCCCATGTGCTTTTCCGAAGTGCTGGAGGCTCTGGGACAGGCGGAGATGGCGGCGCTATTGAGGTCGCCGGACTGGACGTTGATTGGGGCGTTCGGCGAGCGTTACGCGGAACGGTTGCGACAATATCTTTTTCTGGGCGGAATGCCGGAGGTGGTCGCGGCGTTCGTCGAGGAGGGGGATTACCGCGCCGCGCGCGAGGTTCAGCGGCGGATTCTGGCTGCTTACGAGCAGGATTTTTCAAAACACGCGCCCAATGCGGTCGTTCCGCGTATCCGAATGCTCTGGGACGGTGTGCCGGGGCAGCTTGCGCGTAAGAATCGCCGCTTTTTTTACGGTTCCTTGCGGCAAGGGGCGCGGGCGAAAGATTTTGAAATGGCGATGCAATGGTTGCTGGATTGCGGTCTGCTTCATCGCGTGGATTGCGTGAGCAAGCCGGATTTGCCGCTGGCTGCGTATCGCACGGCAGCATTCAAATTGTTCATGGGCGATGTTGGACTACTCGCTTGCGCCAGTGGTCTGGATGCGGGGACACTGCTGGAAGGGAACCGGTTGTTCACGGAATTCAAGGGCGCGCTCACCGAGCAGTTTGTCGCGCAGGAATTCATATTTGCAGGATTGGCGCCGCATTACTGGAGCAATCCGGACGGAAGGAGCGAAGTGGATTTTGTGGTGGAAGCGCGGGGGACGGTCATTCCGGTTGAGGTGAAGGCGGCGGAAAACCTGCAATCGAAGAGCCTGAAGATTTATCACGAAAAATTCAGCCCGAATCGTTGCGTGCGAACCTCCCTGTCGGATTACCGACGCGAGCCGTGGTTGGACAATGTGCCGCTTTACGCCATCGGCGCGTACTTCGGACATCAGGATTTTGGGTCGTGAACACAAGGCAACACCGGGCTACGGGCTGTCCGCGCATTCCCCGGCGGCGTGTGATTGCACGGGCAACGCGAGCGTAAAGCGGGCGCCATGCGGCGGCGCGGAATCAACGACGAGTCTGCCGCCGTGGGCGCGGGCGACGCCCAGGGCGATGGGCAGTCCCAGTCCGGTGCCTTGCGGCGTGGTGGTGAAAAAAGGTTCAAAGATGCGCGTCTGCAAGGTTTCCGGGATGCCGGGGCCTTCGTCGGCGACCGACAGGCGGATTTCATCGTCGCCGGAATCGGCGCAGAGCCGGATGCGGCTTCCCGGCGCGCTAACCTGCAAGGCGTTTTCCAGCAGGCTGACCAACGCGCCGAACAGCGCCTTCCTGCCGCCGACGATCACCGCGCCCGACGCGGACAGCCGCGTTTCCAGCCGCACTTCCCGCGCTTTCAGGAGCGGCTCCAGCGTTTGCGTCGCCTCGGAAAACAGGTCGGCGACGGAAATCACGTCACGGCCTATGCTTTCGCCCCGCGCGAAGAGCAGCACATCCTGAATCAGCCGTTCCAGACGCCTGAGTTGCGTGGCGGCCTTGTCGGCAAAGCGGCGCCGCGCCGCGTCGGAGAGTTCGGCCTGCCCCAGATTGCCCGCGTAAAGCAGCGCCGTCGCCAGCGGCGTCCGCAGTTGATGCGCCAGCGACGCGGCGAGTTCGCCCATTGCCGCCAGGCGTTGATTGCGTTCGAGTTCGGCCTTCATCTGGTGGGCGACGGAAATATCATGCAGGAGCAGCAATTTGCCGCCGGAAGAATCGAGCGGGCTTTCCGCGAGGCTCAAGTGCTTGTCCGCCAGTTGCCACTCGCCCAGCGTCAGGCTGGGTTCGAGCAGTTCGCGCGCGACTTCGCCCCAGTGACGGCCTTCAATATCCGCCCCCAGCAAGGCGCGGGCGACCGGATTGGCTTCAGTGATGCGCGCCGCGCCATTCAACACCACCACGCCGGCGGGTAAGGCGTCGAGCAACAGGCGCAGACGCTCGGAAAGCGCCTCTTTTTCCTGATACTGACGCCGCAGTTCGCCGTTGGCGACGGCGAGTTCTCCAGTCAGCGAAGTGACCTGTTGTTGCAGGGACGTATAGGCTTGCGTGAGTTCGGCGGAAACCTGATTGAACAGGGTGAACGCCCGCTGTAGCTCCTGGGTCTGCGCTTTTGTCCGCGCAGGCGGCGGGGTGGCGGCGTCCGCGGGAGCATCGGGAAGGGGCGTGTTGGTCAGGATCATGAAAAAATTGTGCTGCAAATTACTGGGGCGGCAAGGTCGGGTAAGAGTAGAATAAACAACATTTTTGCGCCTGGACTGCAAAATTTTGCCGGGACGCATTTATTTTGCAGGCTTTTGCCTGTCCACTCAACCTTGCAACGGTATATTGACGACTTGTAACCTTCATGGCGGCAAATCCAGAAATCACGGCAGAGGCGGCAGAGACAGCCCGTGTTGCGCCCCGTCCCGACGCGGACGCGCTTACCCGTCTGCGCGAAGCCTTTGACCGTCTGAACAGCCAGCAGAAACTCATGCTGGCGGTCGCCATCGCCGCCATTGTCGCCATTCTGGCGGGTGCGTATCTGTGGAGCAGGCAGCCGGATTACCGGGTGCTGTTCGCCAATTTTTCCGAAAAGGATGGCGGCGCGATTATCGCCGCGCTCGAACAGGCGAACGTGCCTTACCGCTATTCCGAAAGCGGCGCGGCGATTCTCGTGCCCGCCGCGCAGGTGCATGACGCGCGTCTGCGCCTGGCGAGCCAGGGCTTGCCGCGCGGCGGCTCGATTGGCTTTGAATTGATGGAGAACCAGAAATTCGGCGCCAGCCAGTTCACCGAGCAGGTCAATTACCAACGCGCCTTGCAGGGCGAACTGGAGCGCACCATAGAGGCCATTTCCGCCGTGCAGTCGGCGCGGGTGCATCTGGCAATCCCCAAACCCAGCGTCTTTGTGCGCGAGGAACAAAAGCCCACCGCTTCCGTGCTGTTGCGTCTCTTCCCCGGCAGATCGCTGGAGCCGACGCAGGTGGCGGGCATCAGTTATCTGATCGCTTCCAGCGTGCCGCAACTGCCGTTGGCCAATGTCAATATCGTCGACCAGAACGGCAACCTGATCTCGCAGCTCAAGGACAAACTCACCGAAGCCGGACTGGATTCCACCCAGCTCAAATATGTGCGCGATGTGGAAAACAGCATCATCGAACGCATCAGGAACATCCTCACGCCCGTGTTGGGCGAAGGCAATTATCGCGCCCAGGTTGCCGCCGATCTGGATTTTTCGCATGTCGAACAGACGGCGGAAACCTTTGCCCCCAACACTGATCGCGCCACCGCCAGCATTCGCAGCGAACAGGTATCGGAATCCGCCAACCTCAACCAGTCGCCAGCGGGCGGGATTCCCGGCGCGCTCACCAACCAGCCGCCCGTACCCGCCACCGCGCCGCTTTCCCAACCCGCCGTAACGCCGCCTGCGGGCGCGGCAGGCGGGCCTGCGCCCACGTCGCCCGCAACCAATCCGCGCGATCCCAATCGCGGGCAGATCGACGCGGCGGGCGTGTATGCGCCGCTGGATCCGGTCTCGCCGCCGCTGGCGGCGCAAAAGGGCGTGACCACCAATTACGAGGTGGACAAAACCATCCGCTATACGCGCCAGTCGGCAGGCGCGATACGGCGCTTGACGGCGGCGGTGGTGGTCAATTACCGCATGATCAAGAGCAGGAACGGCGTGGAAACGCCGGGGCCGCTACCGGAGGAGGAAATCGAAAAAATCCGCAATCTGGCGCGCGAGGCGATGGGCTATAACGAAACGCGCGGCGATTCGCTGTCGATTGCCAATGTCTCCTTCACAGCGCAGGCACAGACGGAAAGCGCGGGTATGCCCTTGTGGAAAGATCCGGAAACCGTCGCGCGCGGCATGGATATTCTGAAATATCTGGTCATTGCGGGTATTCTGTTCGCCATTTACTTTGTCATGCTGCGTCCGGTGCTGCGCGCCATGCGCCCGCCGGAAGAGAAGGCCGCTGGCGGCGAGAGCGAAGGCGAACCGGGCAGCTTCCTGATGGCGGGCGGTGGAAAAGGCATGTCGGAAGAACTCACCGGTTTCGCCGTCAAGATTACGAAGGCCAAGGAGCTTGCCCAGGGCGATCCGAAAGTGGTCGCCAACATGATCAAGGACTGGATGGGGCTGAATTGAACGGCGCTCGCTCGGTAAACACGCTTTTTCAGGAGAACGGACATGGCGGATGAAGGTCTGGAAAAAAGCGCCATCCTGCTGGTGACGCTGGGAGAAGATCATGCCGCCGAAGTGTTGAAGCTTCTGGGGCCGCGCGAGGTGCAAAAGCTCGGTCACGCCATGGCCAGCCTGAAAATCGTGCCACGCGCCAAGGTGGAAACCGTGGTGGATGAATTTCTCACCGCCACGACGGAACAGGCCGCCCTGCATGTAGACACCGACAGCTATATCCGCACCGTGCTCAACAAGGCGCTGGGCGACGACAAGGCCGCCAACCTCATTTCCCGCATCCTGCACGGCGGCGAGACCAATGGCATCGAAGGCTTGAAGTGGATGGACGCCAGCACCGTGGCCGATCTCATCAAGAACGAGCATCCACAGATTATCGCCACCATCCTTGTGCATCTGGAACACGACCACGCCAGCGAAATTCTCGGTCTTTTCCCCGAACGTCTGCGTAATGACGTGGTGCTGCGGATCGCCACGCTGGAAGGCGTGCAGCCGCAGGCCCTGAAAGAATTGAATGAGGTCATGCTTTCCCTGATTTCCGGCTCCGCCAACATCAAGAAGACGGCGATGGGCGGTGTGCGCACCGTGGCGGAAATCCTGAATTTCAGCGGCACGGCGGAAGAGACTTCGGTCATCGAAGCCATCAAGGAATACGATCCCGACCTGGCGCAGCGCATTCTGGATGAAATGTTTGTCTTCGAGAATCTGCTGGATATTGATGATCGTTCCGTGCAGATGCTGCTCCGGGAAGTCCAGTCGGACGCGCTGGTGATGGCCTTGAAAGGCGCGTCGGAAGAGTTGCGCGAAAAAATCTTCAAGAACATGTCGCAACGCGCCGCCGAAATGCTGCGCGAAGACCTGGAATCCAAGGGGCCGGTGCGGCTTTCCGAAGTGGAAGCCGAACAGAAGGAAATCCTCAAGGTGGTGCGTCGCCTTGCCGACGAAGGACAAATCGTCCTCGGTGGCGCGGGCGGCGAACAGATGATCTGACGGAGCGCGGCGCGTGACGGATTTCATTCCTGGAAAAACGCATCCCGCCTATACCCGCTGGCAGGCGGACGATTTTGGCGTTGCCCCCGCGCCCGAAACGACGGACGCGCCCATGCCCGCGACGACGGCTGACGCGGCGACGGAAAAAGACGCGGGCGTGGTGAGCGTACGTTCCGGTGTCGCCTTCACCCTGCCGACCGCCGAAGACATCGAACGTATGCACGAAGAAGCGCGGCAGAGCGGCTATCAGGCGGGTTACGCCGAGGGCGTTCAGGCGGGCGGCGAGGAAGGGCGGCAGAGTGGATTGGCGAGCGCCCAAACCTATGTCACGAATCTGCAAAGTCTGTGTCAGGGCGTGGAGGAGGCGATGCAGACGTTTGATCAGGAGATGGCGGAAGCGGTGCTGGCCTGCGCGCTGGAAGTCGCCGGACAGCTTGCCCGCAGCGTCATTCGCGTCCATCCCGAGATCCTCTTGCCGATTATCCGCGAGGCGCTTGCCGCCCTGCCGTTACAGCATGGCGCAGTCACCCTGCTGGTTGCGCCGACGGAACTCGCGCTGGCGCGTGAGCATCTGGCAAGCCAATTTGCCCAATCCGGCTGGATCATTCAGGAAGACCCGACGCTTGCCGCTGGCGGCTGCCGTTTGCGCGCCGGCGGCAGCGAAATTGACGCCTCCCTGGAAACCCGCTGGCGGCGGGTGCTGGAAGCCATCGGCGTGACGCCGGAGTGGCTGGAGCGGCAGCCGTGAATGCGGCCTCGGAAACAGCGGGCGCTGCGCCGGACCAGGAAGCAACCCCGCAAGCCGAAGTCGCGCAATCCCTCGCCCATGCCCGCCTGCAACACTGGCGTTCCCTGGCGGCGCAGGCCGGAGAAGCCGCGCGTTACGCCGACCCCTTTCTGGCAAGTGGTCACCTCACGCGTATAAACGGTCTGGTGGTGGAAGCCTGCGGGCTGAAACTGCCGCTGGGCAGCACCTGCCGGATTTATCCCGACATGGGCGCGGCGGTGGAAGCCGAGGTGGTCGGGTTCGCGGGTGAAAAACTGTTTCTCATGCCTTCCGATGATGTCTACGGGTTGTCTCCCGGCGCGCGCGTCATGGTGGTGGAACCGCCGCTAACGCATCCGCGCGTGGGCGCGCCCTTCAAGCGTCGTCGCACCAGTGATCGCGCCCGCCAGGTTCCGGTGGGCGAATCCATGCTGGGGCGCGTGGTCGATGGCGTCGGGCGTCCGCTGGATAGCAAGGGGGCGCTGCGTCCGGAGGCGCAGCGTTCCCTGCAAAGCCGTCCCTACAATCCGATGGGGCGCGCGCCGATTGAGCATGTGCTGGATGTCGGCGTGCGCGCCATCAATGGCCTTCTGGCGGTCGGACGCGGGCAGCGCATGGGTTTGTTCGCCGGTTCCGGCATCGGCAAATCCATGCTGCTGGGCATGATGGCGCGTTACACCACGGCAGAAGTGATTGTGGTCGGGCTGATTGGCGAGCGCGGGCGCGAAGTGAAGGAATTTATCGACCAGATTCTCGGCGAACCCGGCATGACCCGCGCCGTGGTGGTCGCCACGCCCGCCGACACCGGCCCCTTGATGCGCTTGCAGGGCGCGGCCTACGCCACCACGCTGGCGGAATATTTCCGCGATCGGGGTCGGCATGTGTTGCTGATTATGGATTCACTCACCCGTTTCGCCATGGCGCAACGGGAGATTGCGCTGGCGATTGGCGAGCCGCCCGCCACGCGCGGCTATCCGCCTTCGGTGTTCGCGCGGATGCCGCAACTGGTGGAACGCGCCGGAAATGGCGCGGAAGGCGGCGGTTCGATTACGGCGTTTTATACGGTGCTGGCGGAAGGCGACGACCAGCAGGATCCAATCGCCGACGCGGCGCGCGCCATCCTGGACGGTCATATTGTGCTGACCCGCGCTCTGGGCGACGCCGGACATTATCCGGCCATTGACATTGAGCAGTCGATCAGTCGGGCGATGGTCAATCTGATTACGCCGGAACACCTGAACCTGACGCGCCATTTCAAGCTCCTTTTTTCCCGCTACCAACGCGCCCGCGACCTGATTGCCGTTGGCGCGTACGCGGCGGGTTCCGACCCGGTGCTGGACGAAGCCATCCGCCTGTATCCGGCGATGGAAAAATATCTGCAAC
>JAIRZG010000173.1 GCA_031267345.1 Zoogloeaceae bacterium | reverse complement strand
CGCTGTCGTTGTCATCGACCACCAACACCCGCCGTCCTGCCAGTTCGTGACTCAACACCAGCGGACGCCGCTTCTTGTGACTGAGCCCCAGCAAGGCGGAAAACCAGAAAGTCGAGCCTTTGCCCAGTTCGGATTCCACGCCGACTTCGCCGCGCATGAGTTCGGCCAGCCGCTTGCAGATGACCAGACCCAGCCCGGTGCCGCCGTATTTGCGCGTGGTCGAGGTGTCGGCCTGGTTGAAACTCTGAAACAGGTGCGCCTGCTGTTCGGGGGAAAGCCCGATACCGGTGTCGCTGACGGCGAAATACAGACATACGCTTTCTTCGTCCTTTTCGCGTGCTTCCACGTAGATGCTGATTTCGCCGCGTCCGGTGAATTTTACGGCGTTGTTGGCGTAGTTGATCAACACCTGACGCAAACGCAACGGGTCGCCCAGAAGGTGCGCAGGCACGTCCGGATGCACCTTGAATACCAGTTCCAATCCTTTGGCGCTGGCCTTTTCCGACACCAGGGCGCTGACGCCATCCAGCATCTGTTCCAGATCGAATTCCACATGTTCGACATTCATCTTGCCCGCCTCAATTTTGGAAAAATCGAGAATGTCGTTGATGATGCCCAGCAAATGCTGTCCCGACTGCTGGATTTTGTTGAGGTAATCGCGCTGCCGGTTGGTCAGTTCGGTGCGCAGGGCAAGATGCGACATGCCGATGATGGCGTTCATCGGCGTGCGGATTTCGTGGCTCATGTTGGCGAGAAAATCCGCCTTGGTGCGCGCCGCTTCTTCCGCCATCTGCTGCGCCCGCTTGTGCGTGGAAATATCCACAAAAACGCCGATCAGCCCGCCGGGGCGCCCGTTGGCAAGGGAAAAGGCGCGCGCCGAATACAGCAGTTGCCGCAACCCTTCCGTGACATAATCCAGTTCGACTTCCCGCTCCACCGCGCCGGACTCGGCAATCAGCCGCCGATCTTCGTTATAAAGGGCCAGACGTTTGGCTTCGTCGAAATAGGGGATTTCCAGCACGGTCTTGCCCAGTATGCTTTCGCGCACGTTGCCGAACGCCTGTTCAAACGCCTGGTTGCAGCCCAAAAAGCGGCCTTCCGGATCCTTGAAAAAGAGCGGGTTGGGCAGGGTGTCGATCAGGCTTTCCCGAAACAGCAATTGTTCATCCAGTTGGACGTGCGCCAGATGCGAAGCGGTTACATCCAGCCAGTAGCCGTTCCAGCAGAGGCGACCATCGCCATACATCGAAGGTTCTATGCTTACCTCGATCCAGCGCGTTTCGCCATTGGGCATACGGAGACGTTCCAGCGCCACGCCGGGATGCGGCGCGGCGCGCATATCCTGCAAATGCTGATGGATGTTTTCGATGTCGTCCGGATGCACATGCCGCCAGCGCGCGTCTGGGTCGGTCATGATTTCCTCGCTGGAAACGCCAAGAATCGTCTTGGACTTGCTGCTGACGAAGACGAATTCGATACGGCCTTCCGGCGTCTGTTCATAGCGGAACACCACACAGGGCAGGGAATCCGCCATGTCGATGAGCATGTGCCGTGAATGCTCGATAGCGACCTTGCTTTCCGCCAGTTCGCGGGTGCGCTCGAATACCTTGTCTTCCAGCGTGGCGTTGATTTCCCGCAACTGTTGCGTCGCCCGCAACAGTTCGACGCGCATGGTTTCCTGCGCTTTTGCCAGTTGCGCGATTTCCTGCCAGCCGGCATCGACTTTTACCGGCGCTTCCAGTTCCAGATTTCCCAGGCGCTGGCTTTCCGCCGTCAGTTGCGTCAGCGGATGCGAAAAACGGTTCGCCACGCGCACCGCTACGAAGAAGGCAAACAGCAACACCAGTACGCTCAAGAGCGCCAGCAGGGAATAATCGTCATCCAAGCCCGGCACAAAATCCCGCTGCGGCGCGAAAACGCCCAGCCACATCTGTTGTTCCTGCAAGGCGATCGGATGAAAATAGGAAAACCAGCTTTCCCGCCGCCAGGAAAAGGCGTTCAGGGTTTTGGGCTTCTTGTAGTTTTCCAGCCAGGCGGCAAAACCCAGGCTCAACGCAGGAATGCCCAATTGCTCCGGCGTCTGGACGCCCAACCGGCCCAGAATATCCGTACTTGAGAGTTCCGGATGCCGGGGCAGCCCCATCAGTTTGTAGCCGGTATCGGAAATGAGTACGACAAACCCTTCGTTACCCACCTGGATCTGCGAGGTCAGCCAGGAAAAAGCGCGCAAATCCATGTCATGTGCGATGACGTAACGCAGCCCGTCTTCCCCCGTCCAGCGCCGCGCCACGCTGATGCCGGGTTGCTGATCGTCGAGAAAAAGATAGGGCGTCGTCCAGAATTGCGCCTGTTCGTCTTTCAGCGCCAGAGCGCCACTGAACCAGGATTTGTTGCGGACATCATAATCCTGAATCCGCATTTCCACGTTTTCCAGCTTTCCGGCGTAATTCCAGCTTAGCCAGTAAGTCCAGTCGTTCCAGGCGGCGGGATGGCTGATACGGTTTTCCCAGCTTCCGTCCGGATGGTGAAAGAGGGTGATTTCCAGTCCCTTCTCGCTGGCCAGACTGACCGAAGGAATTTCCGGATGATTTTGCATCACCGGAAAAAAGAAAGCGTTGAAGCGGATAACATCGCTGGTTTCCAGATGTCCCATGCTGACGTACTGGTAACTGGTGTCCATCATCACCCGCACCCGTTCCAGCGAATTCTGCACCCGCATTTCGACCTGGATCGCCGCCTGTTCCATCTGGGCGCGACCAATGCCTTCAATGGAAGGCCAGATAATGAGCTGGAACGCCCCGGCGACAAACAGCGCCAAGGTCGCCAGCACAATGAGAAAAGCCCGCAGCATCAGGCTTTGACGAATACTCATGGCAGGAATCAAGGATCAGGTAAAGCGCGTTTGAGCACTGTACACTATTTTGTGTCTATCCTGCACCCGCGCCCGGTGACGGGAGGTGGGGTAATTACGCCACTCTGCCGCGCCCGCTGACTCCGGATTCCTGATCGCGGCGACGGTAGTGGCGCGCGGCAGGCCAGATCAGCAGCGGCAAGAGGACGAGCAGCAACAATAGCGGGGTGTAGTGTGGCAAGTTCCATTGGGCGCGGGCGCGTTTGCGGGCGTCGATGTCCAGGCGTTGATATTTCAGCGTGTTGTTGGCGGTTTCGCTGGGTTTGCGGTTTTTCAGCCAGGCGTGGGTGAGGGTGTAGGTTTGGGGATGAAAGGCGAAAATCCAGGGCGCGTCGTGTTGCAGGATACGGTTCATGGCGCGAATCAAGGTCAGGCGTTCCGGCGTGTTTTCCATGCGTTTCATTTTTTCAAACAGGCGGTCGAATTCGGGATTGGCGTAGTTGGAGGAATTCTCGCCGCCATTTTTTACCCGGCTTTCCGCGCCGGAAAGCAGGAAGAAAAAATTTTCCGGATCGGGATAATCGGCGTTCCAGCCGAGGAAATAAATTTGCGCCGCGCCCTGGTTGATCTTGTCCTGAAAACGGTTGAAATCCGTGGCGCGCACCACCAGTTGCACGTCGATTTTCCGCGCCTGTCGCGTCAGCCAGTCCAGCCGCGACTTGTCGCCCATGCCGCCGCTCGTGGTGTCCAGATTCAACACCAGCGGCTCGCCCGTTTGCGCGTTGCGTCCGTTCGGCCATCCGGCTTCCGCCAGCAGACGTTTGGCTTCCGCCGTGGATTTGCGCCGTGGCTTGCCTGCTACCCAGTCGTAGACGTACGGATTGATGCCGGATTCGCCTTCCTCGAAGCCGAAAATCCCCGGTGGCAACGGGTTCATGCCGGGAATGCCGCGCCCGTTCAAAAAGATGGAAATGAATTCTTCCTGATCGAGGGCAATGGAAATCGCCCGCCGCAATTTGGCGGCCTGTTCGCTGTTGCCGCCGACGACCGGATCGAACAGATTGAATCCCATGTAAAAAATGCTGGTGCGCACCGAAGTCAGCAAACCGATGCCGCGCGCCTGCATTTCATCGCTCAATCCAATGCCGCCGACATCGACTTTCACCGCCTGATCAAAATTGTCGGAGGCAATGCCGGAAGCGTCGTAATAACCTTGCAAAAACTTGTTCCAGTAGGGAATCGCCTCTTTTTCGCGGGTGAATACCGCCTTGTCGATGAAGGGCAAAGGTTTGCCGCAATCCGCCAACAGGCCGTCCGCCGCGTCTTCCGCTTCGCCTTCGCAGGGGTAGGTCTCGCCCTGAAAATAGGGATTTTTTTCCAGCGTCATGC
This sequence comes from Zoogloeaceae bacterium, assembly GCA_031267345.1. Taxonomy (GTDB): domain Bacteria; phylum Pseudomonadota; class Gammaproteobacteria; order Burkholderiales; family Rhodocyclaceae; genus Azovibrio. The sequence goes on along the minus strand of JAIRZG010000173.1, from coordinate 7,101 downwards.
GCCGGTTGGGATCATTTTCCGTCAGCATGTAAGGGCCGTTGCCCACCGGCCACCAATCCAGGGTCAGGTTTTTTTCCGCCATGCCAGACTGACTGAAAAAACGGTCGGCTTCGCGCGGCACAGGCGCGAAAAAGGGCATGGTGAGCCAATAGACGAATTGCGGATAACGTCCCTTGACGCGAACGCGCCAGGTATAGGCGTCGCTCTGCGTCACGCCGGAAAGCGGATAGGCGTCGAGATCCAGCCAGGCGTCGGGTTGTTGTCGATTCGCGGCCTCGAGCGCCGCGCCGAGTTCTTTCAGGCCGACGATTTTTTCCGCCATCATGCCGAAAATGGGCGAATGCAGACGCGGATGCGCCAGTCGCTTCAACTGATAAATGTAATCGGCGGCGGTCAGTTCGCGCGTAGCCGTCAGCGGAAAATCACGGATGACGAATTTGTCCGCCAACTCCGCGCGGGTGAGCGTCCCGTACAGGGGATTCCCCGCCGCATCCAGCGCAAAGGCCGGATGCGGCTGGTAGCGTTGTCCGGGCTTTAATTTGAGTTCATAGACGCTTTCCGCCACCTGTTCTGCGGGCGCGTTGGCGGGCAACCGTTGGCCTTTGGCGTCGTAGAATTCCGGTTCGGGCACGTATTCCACCGTCGCCGGAATGAGCGCGTAAGGACGCTTCAAATAGTGATACTGCAAGGGCGACGCGTAAATCTGGGCGATGAAGGTAAATTCATCCTCGGTATAGGACTGCGCCGGGTCCAGATGCTTGGGACGTTCGGTAAACGCCGAATACAACACATTCTCCTCCGCCTCCCACGCCGGATAAGGGTCATTCCAGGCTTCGCCGCAAGCGGTCAACAGCAACAGGAAAGGCAGACAGAAAAAGCGCGACATGGAATTCAGGGCGTTGGACATCAAGGGTGCACAGGATAACCGTCCTTGCGTTCATCGGGCAAAGCGGCAGGGATTTTTATGGATTTTGCGCTTTGCCATGACAAACATGTTCGCGTGATTGCTCAGGATTTTACGCCCGCGCTGATCCTTGACCTCTGATCCCTGATTAGAATCACGGTTTTCTTTGCGCCGTGAATTCTCATGCCTTTATCCGCCAACCCGCCCGTCGCCGCCGATCTGATGATTCATGCTCGCTGGATTGCCCGCGAGGCGCATGCCCTGTTGGAACAACACGCGGTCGTCGTCGCCAACGGGCGCATTGTGGATATTCTGCCTGTCCATCAGGCGCGTGAACGCTATGCGCCTGCGGAAACGATGGAACTGGACGAGCATCTGCTCATTCCCGGCCTGATCAACCTGCATACCCACGCCGCCATGAGCCTGTTGCGCGGTGTGGCGGACGACATGCCGCTGATGCAATGGCTGGAAACGCGCATCTGGCCGCTGGAAGCGGCGCTGCTATCGCCGCGCTTCATCGCCGAGGGAACGGAACTGGCCTGCGCCGAAATGCTGAAAGGCGGCGTGACCTGTTTCAACGACATGTATTTTTTCCCGGACGTCGCCGCGACCGCCGCCGCGAACATCGGAATGCGCGCCGTGCTGGGCATTACCGTGCTGGAATTTCCTTCCGCCTACGCCAGCGACGCCGCCGATTATCTGGATAAGGGACTGGCGGCGCGGGAAATCTGGCGCGAGCATCCGCTCGTCCGCTTTTGCCTCGCGCCGCACGCGCCTTACAGCGTCAGCGACGCCAGTTTCGAGCGCATCCAGACGCTGGCGGCGCAACTGGAATTGCCGATACATCTGCACATCCACGAAACCGCCGACGAAATCCGCCGTCATCTGGAAGAACACGGCTGTCGCCCCCTGCACCGACTGGATCGACTGGGGCTGTTGGGGCCGCAACTGATCGGCGTTCATGCCGTGCATCTTCTGGAGGACGAAATCGCCACGCTGGCGCGCAACAACTGCAACATCGCCCATTGTCCCGCCTCCAACCTGAAACTGGGCAGCGGTTTCGCGCCGATCGCCGAATTGCTGGAACAGGGCGTCAATGTCGGGTTGGGCACGGATAGCGCCGCCAGCAACAACCGTCTGGACATGCTGGCGGAAACGCGCCTCGCCAGTTTGCTCGCCAAAGGCGCCAGCGGCGACGCGCGTTGCCTTCCGGCCTGGCAGGCGCTCGACATGGCGACGATCAACAGCGCGCGCGCGTTGGGCATGGAAGCGGAAATCGGCAGCATCGCCATTGGCAAGCGCGCCGATCTGGTTGCTGTCCGCATGGACGCGCTGGAATTGTCGCCCTGCTTTGATCCTGTCTCGCATCTGGTTTACGCGGCGGGACGCGAGGATGTCAGCCATGTCTGGGTGGAAGGACGCTGTCGAATCCTGGACAAAATGTTATTACACAGTGAAACATCCAGTTTGAAAAGCAGCGCCCGTTTGTGGCAGAATCGCATCAGCGCCTACCTGAAGCCGGATGCAGATTGAATTCCGTTATACTCCCGGCTTCAACGTAAAACTATCCGGATTGAAACCGTCTTCAATGCGGCTTTCCCCCGGTCAGTCCTGACGTGAATGAGATTCTCCCGCAACGTTTTTGAACCACTTTCAAGGAAACTGAAATGATCAGAACTCTCACCCGTAATTTCATTGTCTGCGCCGTGTTGGCAGGCATTGGCGTCACTGCGGCGCAGGCCCAGGAGCGTGTTTATGTCATTGACCAGCGTGGCAACGTCGTCACCAGCGGCGCGGGTCTGTGCTGGCGCACCGGCTACTGGACGCCATCCGCCGCCGCCAGTGACCCCGCCGGTTGCCAGTGCGACCGCGACATCGTGCCCGCCAGCCAGTGCTCTGGCGAAGCGCCGACTGCCGTCGTGCCTACGCCTGCACTTGCGCCTGCCGCCGTGCGTCCCACCAGCGGCAAAGTGACGCTGGCGGCGGATGCCCTCTTCGATTTCAACAAGGCCGCGCTGCGTCCTGAAGGCAAGGCCAGGCTGGATGAGGTCGTCGCCCAGTCCAGCGAACTCCAACTGGAAGTCATCGTTGCCGTTGGTCATACCGACCGTATCGGCGGTGACCGTTACAACCAGCAGCTTTCGGAAAAACGCGCCAACTCGGTCAAGCAATACCTGATTGGCAAGGGCATTGAAGCCAACCGCGTCTACACGGAAGGCAAAGGCAAAACCCAACCCGTGACCGGCGACCAGTGTAACAATCTGGGCGCGGAAAACGGACGCAACAAAAATCTGGTGGCATGTCTGCAACCGGATCGCCGCGTGGATATTGAAATCATTGGCACCCGTTAAGCGATTTCCGCTTTTTGCAAGCCCTGCGTCCTGCAGGGCTTTTTCTTGTCTTCAAGGATTTTTCCGCCGTGACTGAACCGCTCAACGCCGACCCCGAAGAACTCGCCAAATTCGGCGAACTCGCCCACAACTGGTGGGATCCCAACGGCGAATTTCGCCCGCTGCACGAGATTAACCCGTTGCGCCTCGACTGGATTGCCGATGAGATCGATCTCGCCGGAAAAACCGCGCTTGATGTCGGCTGCGGCGGCGGTCTGCTCGCGGAAGGTCTGGCGGCAAAGGGCGCGCGGGTGACGGGCATCGACCTTTCGGAAAAACCGCTGGGCGTCGCCCGTCTGCACCTGCTGGAAAGCGGCCTTGCCGTCGATTACCGGCAGGTTGCCGCCGAGCAGCTCGCGCTTGAACTGCCGGGACATTTTGATGTCGTCACCTGCCTGGAACTGCTTGAGCATGTCCCGGATCCGCAAAGCGTTCTTACCGCCTGCCGCCAACTGTTGAAACCCGGCGGAAAAGCCTTTTTTTCCACCCTGAACCGCAGCCCCGAATCCTTCCTGCTCGCCATTGTCGGCGCGGAATATGTGCTGAACCTCCTGCCCAGAGGGACGCACGATCACGCAAGGTTCATCAAGCCTTCGGAACTCGCCCGCTACTGCCGTGTTGCCGGGCTGGAGCCGGAATATCCCGTTGGCCTGAACTACAACCCGTTTACCCGCGCCTGCGCCCTGAGCAGGAACATCCGCGTCAATTATCTGATGGTCGCCACGCGACGAACGGCGGACGCCGCGTCATAAAAACGATCCGCCGCGAACGGCGCGCATTCTTCCGGCAAGGATAGCCGCGCCCTACTGTGGCGTAATCAATTCCGTCAGCACTTCGGCGGGCGGCTCCGGTTCCTTGGCGTCGATCAAAATGGTGACGCGGCGGTTGCGGGCGCGACCTTCCACGCTGTCGTTGTTTTCCACGGCGCGTTGTTCGCCGTAGCCGATGGCGGTCAGGCGCTCCGACAAGACGCCATTACTGGCGAACAGGCGCAGCACGGTGGTGGCGCGCACGGCGGAAAGCTCCCAGTTGGAGGGAAATTGCGGCGTGTTGATGGGGATGTTGTCGGTATGGCCTTCAATGGTGATGGGAAAATTACTGTCCGCCAACACATGCGCCACGGCTTCCAGCGCCGAAGCGGAAAGCGGCTCCAGGCGCGCCTGACCAGGCGCGAACAATACGCTGTCGTTGATTTCCACGGTTACGCCCCGGTCGGTTTCCAGCACCCGCACCTTGCCTTCGCGCACCAGCGGGGCAAGCGCCTGGATGATTTCTTTCGCCATGTCGCGCATCCTGTTGCGCTGGCGTATCTTGGTTTCGTCCGCGCCCTTGTCAGGACGGGCGACTGGCACGGGCAGCGGCGGCGCGCCGGGGGTGATGAGCAACAACTGGCCGCCATCGGCATTGCTGATGCTGCGAAAAGCGTTATTCAGGGAATCGGACAAAATCCGGTACTTGCCTTCATTCACCGAAGACAGCGCGTACATGACCACGAAAAAGGCGAATAGCAAGGTAATGAAGTCGGCATAGGATACCAGCCAGCGTTCGTGGTTATCGTGTTCTTCGGGACGGTTTTTGCGGGATCGACGCGCCATTTTCGTTCTCTCTTCAACGCCGCCGGGGCGCGTTGCGCGTTGGCGCGTCCTTGTAGCGGGGTTCCTTGTACAGATACCCTTGCAGACGGCTTTCGATGATGCGCGGGTTATCCCCCGCCGCAATGCCCAGCAAGCCGTCAATCAGCATTTCCCTGGCGGCGACCTGGCGGACGATGTACGCCTTCAGTTTGTTGAAGATGGGCAGATACACCAGATTCGCCAGCCCTACGCCGTAAATGGTGGCGACAAAGGCTACCGCGATGCCCGCGCCCAACTTGGACGGGTCGGTGAGGTTTTCCATGACATGAATCAGCCCCAGCACCGCGCCCAGAATGCCAATGGTGGGCGAATAGCCGCCAGCGGCTTCCCAGACGCGGGCGGCAAGGCGCATTTCGCCTTCAAAGGCGGTGAGCTTGACTTCCATGATTTCACGGATATGCGCGGCGTCCACGCCGTCGACCAGAAGCTGCAAGCCTTTGCCGGCAAAATCATCGCGCACCTGATTGGCGAAATTTTCCAGCGCCAGCAAGCCTTCGCGCCGCGCCATGTGGCTCCATTGCGTGACATTGCCGATCATTTGATCGTGATTGATGACCGGTGGGAAAAACACCCACAACGCCATTTTCAGCCCGCGCAGGAAGATGGCGAAGGGACTTTGCAGCATCACCGCGCCCAACGTGCCGCCCACGACGATCAGGAGCGCCGTGGGTTGCAGCAGCGAAGCGAGATGCCCGCCTTCCAGCACCTGCCCGCCAAGAATGGCGCCGATGCCGACGACAAGGCCAATCAGACTGAGTTTATCCACTTGGGCTTATTTCCCTTCCTTTGATTTTTTACCGCGTGCTTCGTTTCCAAAAAGCCGACTGCGAATGCGGCTGACCGCCTGACTGTGCAACTGGCAGACGCGGGATTCGGAAACGCCCATGATCTCGCCGATTTCCTTCAGGTTCAATTCTTCCTCGTAATACAGCGCCATCAGCAGTTTTTCGCGTTCGGGCAAGGCGTCGATGGCGCGCACGAGATGCTGGCGCAGGTTTTTGTCTTCCAGACGCACTATCGGATCATCTGCGCTGCTGCCCAGATGCCGCGCCAGAAAATCCTCGCCTTCCTCGCTGACGAAATCGTCAAGATAGAGAATCTGGTGTCCCCGCGCTTCCTGCAAGAGTTTTTGATAGTCCGCGAGCGGCATACCCAGATTTTCCGCCAGTTCACCTTCGCTGGGTGGGCGACCTTGTTGCTGTTCGAGTTGTCGCAGGGCATTTTCCACGCGGCGCATTTCGCGGCGCAGACTGCGCGGCAGCCAGTCGTTTTCCCGGAGACCATCCAGCATCGCGCCGCGTATGCGCTGGCTGGCGTAAGTCTCAAACTGCGCGCCCAAGCCTTCCTCATAACGCGCAAAGGCGTCCAGAAGACCGATCATACCGTTCTGCACCAGGTCTTCCAGTTGCACATTGGCGGGAAGCCGCGCCATCAGATGATGGGCGATGCGTTTGACCAGCGGAGCATACTGTTGCACCAGTTGCTCCCTGTCGAAATGACCGTCAGCGGTGTACATTCGGGCGTACAGGACAAGGTTATGCAATGCGTGCAGTGTAGCAGGATCGGGGATCAGGGATCGGCAAAGACGCGATTCATCGCACCTTTGCGTGGAAAGGTCGGTTCTCTTCCCTTCAAGGGAAGGGTCAGGGTGGGGATGGGGTTCTTCCGCTCCGCCCGCCGTATCAACAGATCGGGTTGGATTCATCCGGATGTTCATGGTTTTGCAGGGCAACCGCGCTACATGCCGTATTCATGGATGTATGGATATGGGAGAGATTTTAAGGAGTTTGGTTCGGTATTCATTGTCATGAGAAGCGCGAAAGCGTTTTCTTTTGATACTACGTTTGCAAAGGGAATCGTGGCGTAACAAGTTGAAGGCGAAGCGGTGGATGAGGGCGAAATTTTCAGCGGCATATCCCGTTCGCACTCTGGACTGGTCTTCATTGAATGCCATGTCGAGTACCCGATGCAGATTATTCTCAATGCTCCAGTGGGCGCGAATGCGCTGTCTAAGCACATTAACAAATAATTGAGTATTATGTATGATGTAGGAAATATGTAGGGGATATACAGGAGGAGAGATGCCAAGGCCATTGTCGAATGATCTGCGAAAAAGGATAGTCGCGGGCAAGGAAGAAGGGAGGAGTCACGCGGAGATAGCGAGGCAGATGCG
>JAIRZG010000042.1 GCA_031267345.1 Zoogloeaceae bacterium | reverse complement strand
CCCCGGCTTGAGCGACGGGGCCAGGCACGGAGTCCTATAGGCCCGAAAGAGCTCCCCGTTGAGCGCCCCTCGAAGACAGGCGGGATCATCGTTCCATCCAACCGGATCGAGGAGAGGATCGTCGTTCGATGAAACCGGGTGCCCGGTACAGCTTCAATCACCCGATCAGACTTGGCCGCAACTATCCTTTTTCGTAGATCATTCGACAACGGCCTTGGCATCTCTCCTCCTGTTTATCCCCTACATATTTCTACATCATACACAATAATCAATTGTTTGTTAATGTGCTCTAACCCTCCCCTTGAAGGGGAGGGAACTGTCCTGTCCTGGAACGCCCCGCGCCGAAGGCGCGCGTTGCTGCCTGCAAGGGCTGCGATGTTTCCGCTCTGCACAGAGGGGAAAAATCAGGGAGAGGGATTGCCAATCTTGCCTGATTTGCTCATTTTGCCTGGTCGTCCTCCGTCTGGTCGGCGGCGGACGCGGCGCGCAGCAGACTGAAGGCCATGCCAAGCAGCAGGGCGACGCCTGCCAGCAGGACGAGCCACAGGCCGACTTTTTTCCAGTCAACCGTCTCCTCCGGCGCGGGCGCGGGCGTGATTGAGGCGGGCAATGCGTCCGTCAGGCGGGCGACGCCGAAGCGACGGGAGCTGTCGTTGTCGTTATCCGGCGGAATCAGGGTGGCGAGCGGCAACGCCGCCGGAGGCGCGTCGGCGCGACCAAAGGCCAGTTGATACGGGGCGCTGCCGCGCGCCAGAAAAACCAGTTGATGGCCATGCAGGGCGACACGCGCTTCCGGCGCGGCATCGCCGCCCAGACCGCCGCCGCGCAGGTCGAATTGCAAACGCAATTGGTTGACGGGCTGGGCGGGCAGGTCGAATTCATCCTGTACGCGCTCGCCGTCTGCTTCCGTCAGTCGATACGCCACGCCGCGCGCCAATGGTCGCCACGGCGTTTCCCGCGTGCGCGGCGCTGCCGGACGACGTGCCGAAGCGCGATCCAGCAGCCGGTTTATACCCGCGCCACGTCGATTGTCGTCAGGCGTTTTTTCTGCCGTCGCCTTTTGGAAGCGTCCGGAGATCACGACCGGCGCCAGGGTGTTGTCTTCGAGCACACGAATCCGCAGCCGCGTCAGCGGCAAGGCCAGCGGCAGACGCCAGATGAATTCGCCTTCGCCCACGCGCTCGCCGGGCAGCGTTTCCGACCACACCAGCGGCGCGGCTTCTTCTCCGGCGAGTGTGCCGACGAGACGCGCGGCATTGACCGTCGCCGCTTCCGGCGCGGCAAGCCAGAGGAGACGCAGGTAACGCGCCTTGTGTCCCGGTAGGCGGATTTCGTTCTGCTCGATGGCCTCGCCGTTGAAATTCAGACGCGCAACCTGTCCTTTGCCCCAGTACCGCCAGTGTTCCAGATCATCGCTGGCCTCGATGGAAAAACGCTGAAAGCCCTCTTTCGCGTCGCGCCAGTCGAGATCGAGACGCTCCAGCGGAAAATCCGCCGCGCCGGTATCCAGCAACCAGCCGCGCAATTGTCGCTGCGCTTTTGCGGGCGAATCGGCGTCCGGCAGGATTTCGATCACCATGCCTTCAGCGTCGCGCCGGATGCTCAAGTCCGCTGTGTTCGTCACTGGCGCGTCGGCCTCGGCATACAGCGGAAACAGCCGCGCCGCCGCCTCGCGCCGGGTTTCGGTATGCCGCGCCGCGCCTGCTGTCAGCGCGTAGGGCAGGGCTTCGCCCGCCGCGTTGAAAACGCGCAGATCGCGCAGATCGGCATGGGCGGCTGACCACTGCACCGACATCGGGATGTCCAGACGATACCATCTCGCCTGACCCTGCGTCTGCAAGACGATTTTGTACGGATAATCGTCCGGGTTTTCCGCTGCCTGCACGGGTAGGCTCAAGGCGAAAATAACCAGCAAGGACGCGAATTTCCATCCTGCGCAATGTTTCATGATTTTCCTTCCCGATCCCGGATTCCCGCGCCCTGCTCCCCGACGGGCGGCAGGGGCGAAAAATAGCCCACGACCAACAGCAGGATGCCGACGCCGATAAACGACACAATGCGTTCCCATGAACCGCTATCGCTCAGTTCGACAAAAAACAGTTTGACGACGACCACGCCAACCAGCGCCGCGCCCGCACCCCAGAGCGCGCGCTGACCGCGCCGGTTGCCGCCGATCATCAACGCCAGCGCATACAACGTCCAGACGAGCGACCATCCCGCCTGCACGCGCATCGAGGCCAGAAGGGCGTCCGCGTGGAAGGCGACGCCGCCCCAATGATGTACGGTACGGCAGACGCTCATGGTCAGCAGGGCCAGCAGCGAAACGCCAAGCACGATCTGTAGCTTCCATTTCAGGTTTTCCTGTTCAGGAAAGACGCGCAAACTCCAGTGACAGCCTATCGCCAGCGCGATCAACAGTTCCAGTTCCAGCGGGTTCGCCAGCGGCAGATAAGGCAACGGCGCGGACGCGCCATTGCTCACAAAATTGGCGCACCAGAACCAGAGCAGCAGACCGAGCGCGATCGGCAGGGCGGCATGACGCCGATAGGCGACAGGGAAAGCCGCAATCGGCCAGCGCCAGTCACGCTTGCTGGCCATCGCCAGCAAATAGAGAGCGGGCGCGAGCGCCCAGCCCAACCAACGCCAAGCGTTCCAGGCCGCGACCAGGTTTTGCGTCAGGTCGCAGACCGTCAGCGACAGTACGCCGACCAACAGCCAGCAACCCAACACATGCGCTCCGGTCAATATCCGCTCCGGCAGCAGCGCCGCGAGACGGCGCAGAATCAGGAAATGCGCGACAAAGAACAGCGACCACGTCCACATGCCCGGATACGCCAGCAACGATCCCGCGCCGCGCAATATCCCCCATGCCGCCACCACCAGCGGCAACAGGCAGGCCAGCGCCAGATTGCGCCACTGCGCACGTCGCGCCAAACCCATCCAGAATATCGCGCTCGCGGACAGTACCAGCAGCGCGATATGCTCAAAACTCCCGTCTGGCGCGAAACGCGCGCTTTCGCCAATGACCGTCCATACCCACCAGCCGACGCTCCACAAGAGAAGCAGAGGGCTGAAAACAGGAAGCGGATTGGCGTCCGCGACCGCCACTGCGCGCGTCATGCGCCATGCGCCCGCCAATGCCGCCAACGACAACGCAGCGGGCGTCCAGAAGCCGAAATGCGCCAGAGGCGTCGCTCCTTCGGCGGCGGCATAAGCGCCCGATCCCGTCCCCTGCGACAGAAAGATCAGGCCGCCCAGAAGCTGTATGCCCAACGCGCAGAACAGGAATGGACGCGACGCCAGACGCAAGCCGACAAAGAACGTCGCCAGTCCCGCCAACGCCCAGGTGATGACGGCAAGATCCAGGTCGAAACACAACGGCGCGATCAAATACAGAAAGGCCAGTCCCGAAACCGCCAGAACCGGCAGACAGGCGGTTTCCCAGGCGCGCAGCTTTTCCTGCGGGCAAAGACGCAGGCAGCGATGGCAAAACAACAAGGCCGCGCCGAGCATCGCCGCGCCCAGTGGCGAACCCGTCAGCAAGGCAACGCTGCCCGCGCCCACATCATTCAGATACGTCAATGCCGCAACCGCGATCAACAGGAACGCGGCAACCCGCGCCAGCCGCCGCGACTGGCGCAAGCCGATCCAGTAAATGCCCGCGCCTTCCACCGCCCAGGCCGCCGAAGTCCACTGCGCATCCAGCGCCAGCGGAATCGTTAGTGTTCCAAAAACCACCCCCAGCGCCAGACAGATTTCCACGAGCAGATCACCCCGGTTCGACAACGCCCGCCGGTGCAGGAAAATCGCCAACAGCATGTAGAACAGCCCCGCCAGCAACGCCGAAAAAGCCATGCCGTATTCAATGTGCTCGATAACCGCACATTGCAGACCGAATCCCGCCAGCGGCGGGCCGAACATCAGTACGCCATCCACATAATCCGCCTGACTGCGCGACCAGTGCGCCAGAATGTCGCGCCCGTCCCTGTCCGGCGCGCTCAAGGCTTCCAGCGGCTTCTTTCGGGCAAACAACAAACCAATGCCGACGTACATCAGGAAAAACAGCAACAAAAACGGCTCGGTGCTGGCGAAAAGCGCGGGGTTATAGGCGCGCAGGCCCCACGCAAAACCGATGCCGAAAGTGCCGATAAAACCGATCAGGTTCAGCGAGCGCCACGCCTTGAACCAGGCAATCAGCAGGATGCCGGTGTTCAGGATCGCGAAATAGCTGAACAGCGCCACATGATTGCCGCTGCCCGTGGAGGTCAGGATTGGCGCGGCGAATCCGCCCAATGCCGCTGCCATCGCCAGCCCCAGCGCGTTTTGCGCTACCGCCAGCAACGCCGAACAGGCCGTGACCAGAATCAGGATGCCGAAAGCCGCGCCGGGCGCCAGCAGGGGATGCAGACGCATGGCGGCAAAGGTGGTCAGATAAAGCACGGCAATTCCCGCGCCTTGCAGCATCAGGCCATAGGCCGGTTTTTCCCGCCGCAAGCGCCAGCCCAGCGTCAGCAATACCAGCGCGGTCAAGGCCACGCCGATATAGCGATATTCCACTGGCGGGGAAAACTGCTCGGCGGCGTAGCGCAGCAAAAAAGCCAGACCGAAAAAAAGCAGGGCCACCCCCACGCGCAGCAGGGGATTGCCGCCCAACACCCAATCTTTGGCCGCCGCGAAAGCGTGTTCCGGAAAACCCGCTTCGGACGGAGCATACGACGCGCTTGCGGGCGGCGTTGCTGGCGCCTGCCCTGCCGCTTTTTCTTCGTGGGAATAATAGGCGCTGATGGCCTCAACCAGTTTTTCCGTTTCAGGCTCCGGCGCGAGCGCCTTTGCAGGCGTATCGAACTCAAACGCTTTCGCTTGCGGGACATCCGGCGCGGCGACGACGGCAGGGGCAACGGAAACCGCCGCGTCGGCCCCGTCCCGCGCGGCGATCGTATGGTCTTCAAGCCGCGTCAGACGCGCGTCCAGACTTTGCCGCGTCTGCTCGCCGCGTTTGTCCAGCGCATTCAGTTGCATTTGCAGTTTTGCGTTATGCATCTGCAACTCCCGCACCCGTCCGGCGATCCGGTGATAAAAGAACACCGGAACGATAGCCAGAGCAACCAGTATGGAAAAACCCATTTCAAGCACCTGCCTTTCAATGACCTTCCCGCCCAGGCTGATACCTGCGCCAGAAATGACAATTCAGCGCGTCGATTGTAACGGAAATCGCATCCGGAAAAACCGCCGCGCCAATTTACGGACAGTATCTGTCCGCGCAAACCCTGTTGCGTGTCCGAAGTTTGTGGATAACAGGCCGCCAGTTCAGACGATTGGGCAATGATCAGGAAGGATCAGGCTCTCGCTGCAATGTGCATCCTGGCGATACTGGCATTCCGGTAATTTTAGGAGCAGGTGGCAGGGCTGGAACTGTCCAGACGCCGATTAAAAAAGGAGAATCAGGATGGCTGAAAAAACAACAGAAACCGATACCCAAACGGCGAAGACGGCATTAATGAGCCGTCGTTCCATGATGAAGGGCGTGGCGATTGTCGGGTTGGCGGCGGCAGCCCTGCCGACAATGGCGGAAAACGCGGCGACGCAAGCATCCGGCAGTGTTCCGCCGATAAAAGACCCGCGCGCCAAATTTCCGAACGATCAGCCGACGCAGGCGCAGGCCTGGCCCGGTCTCCAACGCGACATGACGCCGCGACCCGACTGCGGAGAAACGAGTTACCGGGGAACCGGGCGTCTTGCCGGGCGTCGCGCCTTGGTCACGGGCGGCGATTCCGGCATTGGTCGTGCGGTAAGCATCGCCTATGCGCGCGAAGGCGCCGATGTCGCGATCAACTATCTGCCGCAGGAGGAAGACGACGCGGCGGAGGTGATCGGCCTCATCCACCGCGAAGGCCGGAAAGCCATCGCAATTCCCGGCGACCTTCGCGCCGAGGCGTTTTGCAGGAGTCTAGTCGCCCGCACGGAACGCGAACTCGGCGGTCTCGACATCCTTGTCAACAACGCTGGCTATGGCTGGTTCCTGCCCGACATTCTCGAACATCCGAGCGAGAAGTTCGACCAGACGATCAAGACCAACCTGTATGCGCCGTTCTGGTTGTCGAAGGCCGCCATCGCGGTGATGAAGCCGGGCAGCGTCATCGTATTCACGAGTTCCGTCACCGCCTTTTCGCCCAGCGACGCCTTCCTCGGTTACAGCGCCACAAAAGCCGCGATTGTCGCCTTCACCAGCGCGCTTGCGAAACAGGTCGCCAAACGTGGCATCCGCGTGAACGGTGTCGCTCCCGGCCCGTTCTGGACGCCAATGCAAGTTTATTTCGGCGCTCCCGACGACAACGTTTCGAGCCTCAACGCTTCGACGCCGCTCGGACGCATAGGCCAGCCGGTGGAGTTGGCCCCGCTTTATGTCATCCTGGCGGAAGACGCGAGCAGCTACGTCACCGGAAGCACCTGGTCCGCCGATGGCGGACGACTCTAGGCACGGTAGGAGCGCGATGGACAGTTCCCTCCCCTTTTCACCCCTCTCCCACAAGGGGAGTGAATAAAGGGGAAGGGAGGCATGTCCTTTCAGGGCGGGAAACAGGTCTGCCTATCCCTTCCCCAATCCACCTTGTTCCTGCGTACCCCGGATAGTCCGTAGCGGCGTCACGTCGCGGATGGGTGGCGCGCCGAACATGCGCCGGTACTCGCGATTGAACTGCGAGGCGCTTTCATAGCCGACGCGCACTGCCGCAGTGAGGGCATCCACGTTTTCGCCCAGCAGAATGCGGCGGGCCTCATGCAAGCGCAGATGCTTCTGGTAGCGCAAAGGACTCATCGAGGTCATGGCGCGGAAATGATGATGCAGCGTGGATATACCCATACCCGCCATCTCCGCCAAATTCCTGATCCTGAACGGCTGCATGTAGTTTTCCCGCAGCCAGGCTATCGCTTTGGCGGTTCTCTGGCTTTGCGTGCCGAGCAGAACCGTTTCGCGAAAGCGCGCGCCAGCCGGGCTTGTGAGAATGCGATAGAGGATTTCCCTTTGGATCAATGCGCCCAGATACGCAAGATCCCTGGGCTTGGCGAGCAGATCGACCAGCCGCTTGATGGCGTCGAAAAGTTCGATGCTGGCAGGACCGGTCGCCATGGCCGTTCCGCCTGCGGACATGTCCGCTTCATGCGTATCCACGTCCGCGATCATTTGCCGGGCGGCTTGCAGATCCAGCCGCATGAGCAACGAGAGATAGGGCTTTTCGGGACTGGCTTCCAGTACTTCCGTTACCGTCGGGAGGTTGACTGCTGTCAGCAGGAAACGGGATTCGTCGTAAACGTAGGTGGTTCCACCAAGCTGAACGCGCTTCCTGCCGCGAATGATCATCGAGATGCAGGGGTCGTACAGATAAGACGCAGGCGGCGTAGGCGCTCTGACCTTCGCAAAGGTCAAACCGGCAAGGAGGCAGCCGCGTTCCTCTCCATCCCCGACGAAGGCCGCGACAAGGGGCGCAAGGCTGGCGCGGAGTTGTTCGGTCTCCTTGCGGCGATGGCGATCCGTTTGATCCGGTTCGATCAGCATGGCGGTTCTTTCATGACAACCTGTTTTCCACGACCTGCCAGCGTCCTGAACGCCATCCGCAGTCGGCTCCACTTCGCCGCACAACACCCGTTCGCAGCGGCCAGCCTTGATCCACGCGGCGGCGAGGATGGGTTGCGTGGCGAGAAAATCAAAGGGAAACGGCAGTTCACGCGCCAGCGCGACATCGCCGATGAGGCGCAGGGCGGCGGCTTCCCTTACTTATCGACGCGACCCAACAGCAGGTATTCCATCAGCGCTTTTTGCGCGTGCATCCGGTTTTCGGCTTCGTCCCAGACGACGGATTGCGGGCCGTCGATGACCTCCGGCGTAACTTCTTCGCCCCGGTGCGCGGGCAGGCAGTGCATGAACACGGCGTCGGCGTCGGCGATTTTCATCATTTCGTCATCCACGCGCCAGTCGGCGAAGGCTTTCATCCGCGCCTCGTTTTCGGCCTCATAGCCCATTGAAGTCCATACATCGGTGCTCACCAGATGCGCGCCCTGACAGGCTTCCATCGGGTCGGCGAACAGGCGCACATGCGGATTGTCCGTTATCCGGTTGAGTTCGGGATTCGGCTCATAGCCCGGCGGGGAAGAAACATGCACCGTGAAGTTCAGCACTTCCGCCGCCTGCAACCAGGTGTTGCACATGTTGTTGGAATCCCCAACCCAGGCCACGATCTTGCCTTCAATCGCGCCTCTCTGCTCGATGAAAGTAAAAATGTCCGCCAGAATCTGGCAGGGATGGTATTCATTGGTCAAGCCGTTGATCACCGGTACGCGCGAATGCGCGGCGAAGCGTTCGATGATGCTTTGTTCGAAAGTGCGAATCATCACCAGATCGCTCATGCGGGAAATGACTTCCGCCGAATCTTCCACCGGCTCACCCCGCCCCAGTTGCGAATCGCGGGTATTGAGATAGATGGCGGAACCGCCCAGTTGTTGCATTCCGGCCTCGAAAGACAGGCGGGTGCGGGTGCTGGCCTTCTCGAAAATCATCACCAGCGTGCGGTCAAACAGCGGGTGATGCGTCTCATAAGCCTTGAACTTGTCCTTGACGGCGCGCGCGCGCGCAAACAGGTATTCAAATTCCGCGCGGGAAAAATCCTTGAATTGTAGAAAATGTCGCACAGCCATACTCACTCCTTGAGAAAATCCTTGATCAATGGCACGAGTTTTTCCACCAGTTCTTGCGCCTCGCGCGCACCAAAAATCAGCGGCGGCAACAGGCGGATCACGCTGTCATGCGTTACGTTGATCAGCAAACCCGCCGCCAACGCCTGTCCGACCAGCGCGCCACAGGGGCGATCCAGTTCGATGCCCAGCATCAACCCCTGTCCGCGCACCTCCAACACCCCCGGCAAGCCCTTGAGGGCAAAGGCGAAATTTTCCTTCAACCACGCGCCGATCCTTGCGGCATTGGCAATGAGACCGCCGGATTCCATCAGTTCAATGGTCTTCAGGGCTGCCGTCACCGCCAGCGGATTACCGCCGAAGGTGGAACCGTGATTGCCGGGGCCGAACAGCCTCGCCGCCTTGCCACCCGCCAGACACGCGCCCACCGGCACGCCGGAACCCAAACCTTTGGCCACCGTCACCACGTCTGGCAGAATGCCCGCGTGCTGGTAGGCGAACCATTTGCCGGTGCGCCCCATGCCGCATTGCACTTCGTCACAAATCAGCAGCAGGTTGTGCTCATCGCAGAGCTCACGCAATCCGGTCAGATAAAACGGGTCGAGCGGATGGATGCCGCCTTCGCCTTGCACTGCTTCCAGCATCACCGCCGTCACATGCGCGTGATGTTTAAGCACCTGCCGCACCGCTTCCAGATCGCCGTAGGGCGCGCGCAAAAAACCCGGAACCAGCGGCTCGAACCCGGCCTGCACCTTGCGGCTGCCGGTGGCGGAAAGCGTCGCCAGGGTGCGCCCGTGGAAAGCGCCTTCCATGACGATCATCGTCGGCGCGTCCATGCCCTGTTTGTGCCCGAACATGCGGGCGAGCTTGATCGCCGCCTCATTGGCCTCGCAGCCGGAATTGCAGAAAAAGACCTCGCTCAAGCCCGAACGCGCCGCCAGCAAATCCGCCAGCGTCTCCTGCTGCGGGATACGATAGACATTGGAAACATGCAGCAGTTTCCCCGCCTGTTCCGCCAGCGCGGCGACAAATTCAGGATGGGCATGACCCAGGGTATTGACCGCAATCCCGGCAAGCGCGTCCAGGTAAACCCGTCCTTCGCTATCCGTCAGATAACAACCTTCGCCATGACAAAACGCCACCGGAAGGCGGTTGTAGGTATTCATCAGATGCGACATCGAAAAATCAATCCTTATTGGCTGCCTTGACAAAAAACAAGGCAGATCAGAAACAAAATGGCGGCACACGCCGCCCTTCCTGTTCTCTCATTCCTGCCGGAAGAGAGGGGCAAGTCTAGATACCTGTTCTACTGTCCATGTCGTACTCCTTTTTTCAAGGAGTATAACCTCAAGAGACCTCCGATGGCGTTGGGGCGCGACGGATTCCCTGCGCCGCGATCTCCGCGAAGCCGTCGGATACCTTCTGGAATATCTCCGTCAGCGACGGATCGAAATGCGTTCCGCCGCCCGCGACGATGATACGCTCCGCTTTCGCGGCGGCAAGCGGCGGCTTGTAGGAGCGTCTGGAAATCAGCGCGTCGTATACGTCGGCGATCGCCATCAGCCGTCCTTCCAGCGGAATGTCCTCGCCAGAGAGACCCAGCGGATAACCACTACCATCCCATTTCTCGTGGTGGGTGGCGACGAAAACCTTGGCGTAGCGCAGGAAGGCGTGTTCCGCCGTATTCTGTTCGATTCTTTCGATGATGCGCATGCCGATGACGACGTGCGTCTTCATAATCTCGAACTCTTCCGGCGTCAGCTTGCCCGGCTTGTTCAGAATGGCGTCGCTGATCGCGATCTTGCCCACGTCGTGCAACTGCGAGGAAGGAAGCAGGAAATTCATATCCCAGCGGGCGACCTTTTCCCGATGGAGGTTTTCACGCGCCAGGGCTTCGATCAACAGGCGCAAGTATTCCCGTGTGCGGTTGATGTGTCCGCCGGTCACGTCATCCCTGAATTCGATCAGGTTGGACACCGTGCACAACACCGAGTTTTGCAGATCGACGATGTGTCCGGTCTGCTGGCGCACCAGACCTTGCAGGTCGGTGTTGTAGCGCGCCAGTTCCTGCTTTTGCAACGCCGTCAGCAGGTGGTTTTCGACGCGCTTCAAAAGGAGCGGGGCGGAAAATGGCTTGGAGACATAATCGATCGCGCCCATGCTCAAGCCTTCCAGTTCACTGCGCTCGTCCGCGCGGGCGGTAACGAAGATCACTGGCACGCCGTAGAGGCGACTGTCGGCGCGCAGGCGGCGCATCGCCTCGTAGCCGTTCATTTCCGGCATTTCGATGTCGAGCAGGATCATATCCGGCAGGACGTGCGCCAGCGTTTCAAAGAGCTTGGCCGCCGAAGGCAGGGGATAGACCTCGTAGCGATCCTTCAACATATTCTTGCCTATGGCGAGGACGGACATATCGTCGTCCACCAACATGATTTTTGCCCGCTTTTCCATTCCTCACCTTCCGTTTTCCGATTTCGCCAACGCTTCGACCATACGCGCGAATTCCATCGCCCGCGCCTGTTCGCGCAGCCAGACGACCAGATCCTGACGGATTCGATAGCGGCAGGCTTCCAGTTCCGCCATCGCCGCGTCCACGCCGTCCATATCGTAGGCGACGCAAGCCGCCTTGAGTCTGGCGAGCGTTTCGGCGTCGGGCGCTTCCCTGAGCGGCTTTTCCGCTCTGCCGCCTTTCGCCAGCAGCGCCGACAGATCCATCAGCAGTCGCTCCGCCGTTTCGCGGCATTCTGCGTTACGCGTCAGAACGAAAGCAATATTCCCCTTGCGCGCCGCTTCCTCTAGTTCTGCCGCCTTCTCGCCGACTAGCGCCGCGCCCACGCCCAGACTGCCGCCCCTGATCCCGTGCATGACGACGATATAATCGGCGAGTTTTTCCCCGGAGACCTCCCGCGCTTTTTCCAGCAGAGCGGGCATTTGCCGCGCGTAGGCTTCCAGCGCCAGCCAATACGCTTGCGCGTCGCCCGCAAACCGTTTCAGGGCGTCCCTGACGTCCAGGCCGAAAACGTTCGCGTTTTGCAGCAACGGCAGCAACGGCGGCGGCGCGTCTTTCGTGTCCGCCCGCCTGCCGTCCGCGTTCTCTGTTTGCGCGATCGGCGCCGCCTTTTCCCAGCCGTGGAGGAAGCGCGAGAGCACGGCGTCCAGTTGCCGCATATCGAGGGGCTTGGCGAGAAGCGCCTGAAAGCCGCTTTCCAGAAACCGCTGCTCGTTGCCCGCGATGACGTTCGCCGTGAGCGCGACGACGGGCACGGAGCCGGCGTATTCGCCGCCGATGGCGCGGATCGCGCGCAACGACGCGATTCCGTCCATATCCGGCATCATGTGATCCATGAAAATAATGTCGTAGCGGACGTGCTCCGCCCGCACCATATCGACTGCCTGCCAACCGCCGAGCGCGCAATCGACGCGCATCCGGTAACGCCGCATCATTCCTGCGGCAACCTCCAGATTGCTTTCCACGTCGTCGACCACCAGCGCGGCGGCATGGCTCAGATCACGGTAGACGATCCGCGCTTCGCTCGGTGCTTGCGCGGCGAAATACTGGAACTGGCGCAGCTTTCGCGCCAGTTCTGCGCCAATCGGTTCGTCGTCGATGAAGCCCTGACGAATGCGCGCGGAAAAAACCGAACCCTTGCCGTATTCGCTCTCCACCGTCAGTTCGCCGTTCATCAGTTTCGCCAGATTCCAGGCGATTGACAGTCCCAGCCCCGTGCTTTCGGTCTTGCGAACGGCGTTGACGTCGATCTGGTTGTAGTCGGAGAAGATTTTTTGCAGGTTTTCCGGACGAATGCCGATGCCCGTATCCCGCACCGAGGAGATCAGCCAGACGAAATCGCCGTCCCGCTTCCAGGAAAGCGTCCATTCCACTTTGCCGCGCTCCGTGTATTTGAAGGCGTTGGAGAGCAGGTTGGTGAAAATCTGCCGCACGCGCAGATCGTCGCCGTAAATCCGCAGGGGCAGGGTTTCGTCCAGATTCAGCCGGAAGGCGACGGGTTTTCCGGTAAGGCGGACGCTATTCACGGTGATCGTATCGTCGATCAGGCTGGGGGTTTCGTAGTTCACGGGCGACAATTCGTAACGCCCGGCCTCGATCTTGGAAATATCCAGCAGGTCGTTGACCAAAGAGAGCAGGGTGAGACCGGCATTGTGGATATTCTGGATATTCCGCGATTTGTCGCCACCCTTATCGTCGGTCAACGCCAGCTTGGAAAGACCGACGATGGCGTTGAGTGGCGTACGCATGTCGTGGCTCATGCCCGCCAGAAAACGGCTCTTGGCTTCGGAGGCGAACTGGGTGGCTTTGACCTGCTCCGCCAGTTCGTTGGTGCGCTCGGCGACCAGCGTGCGCAAACGGTTGCCTTCACGGCGGCGCTGCGCCAACAGCAGAATCAGCAGCATGATGACCAGCAGCATGAAGATGCTGGTGCTGCCCAGCAGAATGGCGCGGGTCTGCGCGTCCTCGCTCCGATAGTCGAAAATTGAGTATTCCCAGCGCCTGACGATGCTCTGGGTATCGACCAGCGCTTGCGCCTTGCTGATGATGCCGCGCAATTCGCTCTGCCCCTTGCCGAAACCAAAGCCGGTGCGTTGCGGATCCTCGAAAACCAGATTGATATCGAAATCCGTCCGCCTCAGAAAATTGGTGACATAGGAAAAGTGCATCTGGCTGAGCATCATCAGATCGATGCGTCCCTCCTCGAGCGCCTTGAACTCTTCGGACTGGGAACTGAAATAGATCGTGTTCGTATGACTGGGAAACCATTGCTGAAAAACATCGGCATAGGCGCTATCCTGTAAAAGCCCGACGCGGTGGTAAAGCACCTCGTCGTGCCGGAGATCCCTGAGATTGGCGGACGAGACGAGCGCGTAGTGATCCGATAGATAGGGTTTGTCGGCGAGCAGGAAATCCCGGGCGCGGTTTTCGTTATAAGCCATATCCAGCACCATCGGCGCGTCGGGATCGCCGTTTCTGAGCATTTTCAGCAGGAGTGGCCAGTTGTCCCTGGCGAATTCGACCGTGCGGAACTTCAAGCCGGTGATTTCGCTGATTTCGGCGAGAATTTCGATGCCGATCCCGCTCCAGCGTTTTTCATTTTCGTCGTAGAATTCGACGGGATAATTGGTGGAACTGGCGCCGACGGGCACGGGGACGCTGGCACGAATCCTGTTTTCATAATAGCTGCGCTCGGCTTCGTTCAGGCTATCCACGAAAATCTTGTGAAAAAAGCGCATCTTTCCCTCATGGTGCATCATGTGGAGACGCCTCAGGTTCCGGGGAGGGAAAGCTCTGCTCAAGGCGCCGATGATCGGGGCGAATTCGGGATTACTGGTCGTTATCGCCACGCGCTTGTAGAGCAGGGGGCGGAAGGTGTCGACGACGATGTCCGGATTGCCGATGAAGTTCTCCGTCCAGGCGTCGTCGGCGACGAACAGATCCACTTCCCTGCGGCGCAGCATATCGGCGACGTTCGCCAGGTCGTCTACGCGGACGATGATCAGCCTATTGCCATACTGTTTTCGCAAATGCGGAACGGCCAGGGTCTCGGCGATCGAGTCGCGCATGAAAGCGACGCGCGGCGAGCCGTAAAAATCGGCCTCAAAAAACGACGCGTCGTCGGCGAGGCTGACGAACTTGATGGAACGCTCGCGGAACGGTCGCCCCATGATCAACGCCTGCGCATGGCTGCTGTTGTCGGGATCGAAATCGCTGGAAAAATCGATCTCGCCACTACGGACGCCCCGCCGCAGATCGTTCCAGTTGTAAACTTTTACCTCGAAAGGAACGCCGAAAAAATCGCTCATCAACCCGGCAAGCGACGCCATGTAGCCGTCGAGCGAACCGTCGTCCCGATAAAAGCATTCGGTGCTTTCCAGCGCGCCGTAGGAAAACGACTTGCGCCCCGCCAGCGCCTTCTCGATCGCCTGAACTTCCTCGCGCGTGATGCCGGGAATGTCGCGGAAGCTTTTGGGGAAATCGTTGTCCTGCGCGCTGGATGGCCTGACCGCAGCAAAAAGGCAGACCGCCGTCAGGCAGACCGCCAGAACGAGAAAACGCGCCGCAAACATATCAATGTCGATGACATCAGATCGGACAGAAGGCCGGAGTATATCAAAAGAACATAATCATTGCCAGGGATTCTCATGCGCTGGCGTTGGAGGCTTCGTCGTCCGGCGGTGACGGACTGTCGTGGACTTTCAAGACGAAAGCGGCAACACGCATATGCCTTGGCGGTTGGCGCGGGGACGTTCGGGTTGGACGGGGATTCCGCCGCGTCGTTGCGTGGAAATGACAATGACGAGCGGATTTGATTCCTGATCCCTGGCTTCTGATTCGTAAAGATTGCTTGAAAAACCTTGCGGTTCGGCGGTATATTTCCGCCTTTTCCCCGGGTCTGAACGGGGAGTGATTCCGGCCTGACAAAAACAAACGCCGGAAACATGAGGGATTAAGTACAAATGGCAGGCACACCTGAACAACAGGGTCTTTACGATCCGGCGCATGAGCACGACGCTTGCGGCGTGGGGTTCGTTGCCCATATCAAGGGGCAGAAAAGTCACGGCATTATCGAGCAGGGATTGTTGATCCTGAAAAATCTCGATCACCGGGGCGCGGTCGGCGCCGATCCCTTGCAAGGCGATGGCGCAGGCATTCTCATTCAGATACCCGATCTGTTCTATCGTGAAGAAATGTCCAGGCTGGGCGTGACCCTGCCCGCGGCGGGCGAGTACGGCGTGGGCATGTTGTTCCTGCCGCGCGAGGCGGCTTCCCGACAAGCCTGCGAGGCGGAAATCGAGCGTAACGCCAAAGCGGAAGGGCAGGTAATCCTGGGTTGGCGGGATGTGCCGATCGACCACGACACGATTGGCTCCGCCGCCGTTCGCGCGGTCGAGCCGGTAATTCGTCAGGTATTCATCGGGCGCGGCGCGGATGTGTTGACTACCGACGCGCTGGAAAGAAAGCTCTATGTCATCCGCCGTCGCAGCGCCAACGCCATCAAGGCGCTGAAGCTGACGCATGGCGGCGAGTTTTACGTCCCCTCCTTTTCCGCGCGCACGGTCAATTACAAAGGAATGTTGCTGGCCGGACAGGTGGGACTCTATTATCGGGATTTGCAGGACACGCGTGTGGTCTCCGCCCTGGCGCTGGTGCATCAACGCTTTTCCACCAACACCTTCACCACCTGGGATCTGGCGCATCCCTTCCGCATGATTGCCCACAATGGCGAAATCAATACGGTGCGTGGCAATGTCAACTGGTTTACGGCGCGTTCGCAGGCTACCTTTTCGCCGCTTCTGGGCGACGACCTGAAAAAAATATGGCCACTGCATTACCCCGGTCAATCCGATTCCGCCGCTTTTGACAACGCGCTGGAATTACTGGTGATGAGCGGTTATTCGCTGGCGCACGCGATGATGACGCTGATTCCCGAAGCCTGGGAAAAACACGCGACCATGGATGAAAACCGGCGCGCCTTTTACGAATATCACGCGGCGATGATGGAACCCTGGGATGGCCCCGCCGCCGTCGCTTTTACCGATGGTCGCCAGATTGGCGCGACCCTGGACCGCAACGGTCTGCGTCCGGCGCGTTATCTGATTACCGATGACGATCTGGTGGTGATGGCCTCCGAATCCGGCGTACTGCCGATTCCGGAGCGTAAAATCGTCAGGAAATGGCGTTTGCAGCCGGGCAAGATGTTCCTGATCGACATGGATCAGGGGCGCGTCATTGACGACAAGGAACTGAAGGACGCGCTGGCGGCCTCGCATCCGTACCGCGAGTGGATCGAAAAAGTCCGCATCCGTCTGGATGAAGTGCCAGTGGTGGAAGAAGCCACGGACGACAACGCGACGGCGCTGCTCGACCGTCAACAGGCATTCGGTTACACGCAGGAAGACATCAAGTTCATTCTTGCGCCAATGGCGGCGAGCGGCGATGAACCCACCGGTTCGATGGGCAACGACAGCGCCCTGCCCGTGCTCTCGCATCGTCCCAAGACGCTGTACGGCTATTTCAAGCAGTTGTTCGCGCAGGTGACGAATCCGCCGATTGACCCGATCCGCGAGGAACTGGTGATGTCGCTGGTCTCCTTCATCGGCCCCAAGCCGAATCTTTTGAACACCATCGACATCAATCCGCCGATTCGTCTGGAAGTCGCGCAGCCGGTGCTGCTGGAAGGCGACATGGAGAAAATCCGGCATATCGGCAAATACACGGACGGCAGGTTCAAGTCGCATGAATTGAACATCTGCTATCCCGTCGCCTGGGGCAAGGAAGGCATAGAAGCGCGGCTGGCTTCGCTCGCGGCGGAAGCCGAAGACGCGGTAAAGCAGGGCGCGAACATTCTCATCGTCTCCGATCGGCGCATGGATAAAGATCATCTGGCGATCCCCGCCCTGCTGGCGACCTCCGCCATTCACCAACATCTGGTCAAGGGCGGGTTGCGGACTTCCACCGGACTGGTGGCGGAAACCGGATCGGCGCGGGAAACGCACCATTTCGCGCTGTTGGGCGGTTTTGGCGCGGAAGCCGTGCATCCCTACCTGGCGCTTTCCACCTTGTGCGCGCTGGCGAAAGGCGACGCTGAAAAGATGGAAAAAAATGTGGCGAACTATGTCAAGGCCATCGGCAAGGGGCTACGCAAGGTAATGTCCAAGATGGGCATTTCCACCTACATGTCCTATACCGGCGCGCAGATTTTCGAGGCGCTGGGGCTGCAACAGGCGTTTGTCGACAAATACTTTACCGGCACACCCAGCAGGATCGAGGGCATCGGCGTGTTTGAAGTTGCGGAAGAAGCCCTGCGTTTGCACCAGGCGGCTTTTTCCGCCGACCCGATGCTGGTCGATATGCTGGACGCGGGCGGCGAATACGCCTTCCGCGCGCGGGCGGAAGAACACTTGTGGACGCCGGACGCCATCGCCCGACTGCAACACGCCACCCGTTCCGGCAACTATGACACCTACAAGGAATACGCGCGTCTCATCAACGACCAGACCCGACGCCACTTGACCCTGCGCGGCCTCTTTGCCCTCAAACCGGCGGGCGCGCCCGTGCCGCTCTCCGAAGTGGAGCCGGCAAAGGAAATCGTCAAGCGGTTTACCACCGGAGCGATGTCGCTGGGTTCCATTTCCACGGAAGCGCATACCACGCTTTCCATCGCCATGAACCGCATCGGCGGCAAATCCAACACCGGCGAAGGCGGCGAGGACGCCCGCCGCTTCGCGCCCTTGAAGGCGGGGCAAAAGCTCTCCGAAGTCATCGGCGTGTCGCGCATTGAGCGCGACTATGTGTTTCAGGAAGGCGATTCGCTGCGCTCCGCCATCAAGCAGGTGGCTTCCGGACGCTTTGGCGTGACCGCTGAATATCTCGCCAACGCCGACCAGATTCAGATCAAGATGGCGCAAGGGGCGAAACCCGGCGAAGGCGGGCAGTTGCCGGGACACAAGGTTTCCGAATACATCGGTTTT
>JAIRZG010000138.1 GCA_031267345.1 Zoogloeaceae bacterium | reverse complement strand
GTTTGTCCAGCGGCACAACATTACGCCGCGCCGCGCCCATGTACAACTGGCGGGGGCGTCCGATTTTGTATTCGGGGTCGCTGATCATTTCTTCCCACTGCGCCATCCAGCCCGCCGTGCGCGCCAGCGCGAAAATGCAGGTGAACATCGACGTGGGAATGCCAATGGCCTTTTGAACGATGCCGGAATAAAAATCCACATTCGGATAGAGCTTTTTCTCGATGAAATACTCGTCTTCCAGCGCGATTTTTTCCAGCGCCAGCGCCAGCTTGAACAGGCGGTCGTTTTCCAGACCCAGTTCGGTCAGCACCTCGCGGCAGACTTTACGCATCAGCTTGGCGCGCGGATCGAAGTTTTTGTACACGCGGTGTCCGAAGCCCATCAGCTTGAAGGGATCGTTTTTATCCTTGGCGCGTTCGATGAACTCGCCGACGCGCGAAGCGTCGCCGATTTCTTCCAGCATTTTCAGACAGGCTTCGTTCGCGCCGCCGTGCGCCGGCCCCCACAGGCAGGCAATACCCGCCGCAATGCAGGCGAACGGATTTGCGCCGGAAGAACCCGCCAGACGCACGGTAGAGGTGGACGCGTTCTGCTCGTGGTCGGCGTGGAGGATGAAAATCACGTCCAGCGCGCGCGCCAGCACCGGATTGGGGCGGTATTCCTCGCAGGGCGTGCCGAACATCATGTACATGAAGTTCTCGACATAGCCGAGATCGTTCCTCGGATACATGAAAGGCAGACCGCTGTTGTACTTGTAGGCCATCGCCACAATGGTCGGCAGCTTGGCGATAATGCGGTTGAAGCTCATGTTGCGATGCCCGATTTCGGAAAAGTTCATGGCGTCGTGATAAAAGGCGGAAAGCGCCCCGACCACGCCGGTCATGACCGCCATCGGATGCGCGTCACGGCGGAAACCGTTGTAAAAACGGGTCAACTGGTCATGCACCAGCGTATGCCGCCGGATGGTGTTTTCAAATTCGACTTTTTGCGTGATGTCGGGCAGTTCGCCATTTTTCAGGAGGTAGGCTATTTCCAGAAAATTGCACTGTTCCGCCAGTTGCTCAATGGGATAGCCCCGATAGAGCAGTTCGCCCTTATCGCCGTCGATGTAGGCAATGGTGGATTTGCAGCTTGCGGTCGACAAAAAACCGGAGTCATAGGTAAACATCCCGGTCTTGCCGCCCAGTGTGCGAATGTCGATGCAGTTATTGCCATGCGTTGGCGTGAGCACCGGAAATTCAATGGCGTTCCCGTCTACGTTCAATACTGCGATGCGTTCGGATGTCATGCGTATTCTCCCTGTTGTAGTCCTGTTTCATGAACGCGCAGGCAACGCGCGCCTGCTTGAAGGTAAAGCAAAAGCGCCCCGAAAAACCGCACTTCAGGACGCAAGACGCAAAAGCGAATGTCAAACCGCAACTTTCGCCTGCCCTCCCTTTTTTTATTTACATCCACGCAACATGGCGACAATCGGCGCCAGGCGGGCGTCTTCGCACTCGTCCTGGGCGCTGATCAGGCGCCACAACGCCATGTCGTCGTAATCAGCAAGCGCAATGAAAGCCTGCTGTCCGGATTCAGGGAGTTTTCCGAAAGCCTCTTTCAGAAAACGCCCCAAAACCATATCCACCTCCAGCATCCCGCGACGGGTGCAACGCCAGCGCAGACGCTCGAAAGCGGCGCGTTCCATCAGACCGCCCGCGCCACCAGCATATCCCGGATCTTGCCGATGGCGCGTGTGGGATTCAATCCCTTCGGGCAGACATCGACGCAGTTCATGATGGTGTGGCAACGGAACAGCCGGTACGGGTCTTCCAGATTGTCCAGCCGATCATTGGTCGTCTGATCGCGGGTATCGGCCAGAAAACGGTACGCCGCCAGCAAGCCCGCCGGGCCGACGAACTTGTCCGGATTCCACCAGAAGGACGGGCAGGAAGTCGAACAGCAGGCGCAGAGGATGCACTCATAGAGGCCATTCAGCTCCTCGCGATCTTCCGGCGATTGCAGACGCTCGCGCTCCGGCGGCGGGTCGTTGTTAACCAGATAGGGCTTGATGGAATGGTATTGCTTGAAAAACTGCGTCATGTCCACGACCAGATCGCGGATCACCGGCAACCCCGGCAGCGGCTTCAGGATGATCGGCTGCTTCAAGGCGTCGATGTCGGTCAGGCAGGCCAGCGCGTTCTTGCCGTTGATGTTCATGGCGTCCGAACCGCAAACGCCTTCGCGGCAGGAGCGGCGATAGGCAACGGTTTCGTCCTTTGCCTTCAGTTTGGTGAGCGCGTCAAGGAGTTTCCGGTCATGGGCGTCGATTTCCACTGAAATGTCCTGCATGTAGGGACGTTCGTCCTTGTCCGGATCGTAGCGGTAAATTCTGAATTGAATCGTGCGTTGCGTCATGCTGCTCTCCTGATTAGTACGTCCGTGTCTTCAAGGCGACCGTCTCGACCGTCAAGGGTTTGAGATGAACCGGCTTGTATTCGATGCGATTGCCCTCGCTAAACCAGAGGGTATGCTTCAGCCATTCCTTATCGTTGCGACCATTGGGGAATTCCGGCGTACTCGGCGCGTCGTCGCGCACATGCGCGCCCCGTGATTCCTTTCTGGCTTCAGCGGAAATCATCGTCGCTTTGGCGACTTCGATCATGTTCTGGGTTTCCAGCGCCTCGACACGCGCCGTGTTCCAGACCAGCGACTTATCCCGGATTTCCAGATTGTTCACCATTTTTTCGACTTCAAGGATCTGCGCCACGCCCTTTTTCAGCAGATCGGCAAAGCGAAACACGCCCGCGTGATCCTGCATGGTGCGGGCAATGGCGGCGCGCGCTTCCGCAACGCTGACCCCGCCCTGACGCCCGTCAATGGCGGCGACGCGCGCGCGCGCGCGGTCGGCGGCGTCGGCGGGCAAATCGCGGTGCGTGTGCCCGGCCTTCAGGTCTTCCACGGCGGAATCGCCCGCTGACTTGCCGAAAACCAGCAAATCGAGCAGCGAATTGGTGCCCAGACGATTCGCGCCATGCACGGAAGCGCAGGCGCATTCGCCCGCCGCGTAAAAGCCCGGCACGGCGACATTTTTGCCTGCCGCGTCCGGCGCGACCACACGCCCGTCGTAGCTGGTGGGAATGCCGCCCATTTGATAGTGACAGGTCGGCACCACGGGAATCGGCTCCTTGATGGGGTCGACGCCCGCGAACTGGATGGAAATTTCCCGAATGCCCGGCAGGCGCTTCATGATGTCCGCCGGTTTGAGATGGGTGATGTCCAGCAACACGTGATCCTTGTTCGGGCCGCAACCGCGCCCTTCCTTCATTTCGGTGGTCATGGCGCGGGAAACCACGTCGCGCGAAGCCAGATCCTTGGCGTTCGGCGCATAACGCTCCATGAAGCGTTCATTGTCGCTGTTCCGCAAGATGCCGCCTTCGCCGCGCACCCCTTCGGTGATCAACACGCCCGCGCCAGCGACGCCGGTGGGATGAAATTGCCAGAATTCCAGGTCTTCCAGCGGGATGCCGGCGCGCGCCACCATGCCCAGACCGTCGCCGGTGTTGATGAACGCATTGGTGGAAAAAGCAAAGATGCGCCCGGAACCACCCGTGGCGAAAATCACCGCGCGCGCATGGAAAATCACGATTTGCCCGCTTTCCATCTCCATCGCGGAAACGCCGACCACATGACCTTCACTGTCGCGGATCAGGTCGAGCGCCATCCATTCGACAAAGAAGCGGGTATTGGCCTTGACGTTGCGCTGATACATGGCGTGCAGCATGGCGTGTCCGGTGCGATCAGCGGCGGCGCAGGCACGGCGCACCGGCTTTTCGCCGAAGTTGGACATGTGACCGCCAAAGGGACGTTGATAGATTTTGCCATTGTCGGTGCGATCGAAGGGCATACCGTAGTGTTCGAGGTCGACCACCACTTCCACGGCTTTTTTGCACATGAATTCGATGGCGTCCTGATCGCCCAGCCAGTCCGACCCTTTTACGGTGTCATACATGTGCCAGCGCCAGTGGTCTTCTTCGGAGTTGCCCAGCGAGGCGGCGACGCCCCCCTGCGCGGCGACCGTATGCGAACGGGTGGGAAAAACCTTGGACAGCACGGCGGTTTTCAGCCCCGCCTCGGAAAGCTGGATGGCGGAACGCAGACCTGAACCGCCCGCGCCGACGATCACGGCGTCAAATTTCAGAATGGGGATATTCACTTACAGTCTCCAGAGAATTGCGGCAGTCCAGGCGGTATAGCCCACCAACGCCAGTATCGTCAGCACGTGCAGGGTGAGACGCGCGCTCACCGGCTTGACGTAATCCATCCACAGGTCGCGGATGCCAATCCAGGCGTGATAGTAGAGCGAGAGCGCGAACAGGAAGGTGAAAAACTTGATCGGCCCGTTGGCGAATATGCTGCGCCAGGCTTCAAAATCCGCAGGCTGGAGCACCAGAAAAACCACCGCGATGAACACGCTGTAAAAGGCCATGATGACCGCCGTGGCGCGTTGGGCGAGCCAGTCCTTGAGGCCGTAATGCGCCCCGACAACAATACGATTGATCACAGCAGCGCCCTCCAGCAAATCAGCACGGTCAGCGTCAGGCTGACGACAAAGACGATCATGGTGGAACGCCGCGCCGCCGCCAGATCCACGCCCATGTCGAGGTCGAGAAACAGGAAGCGGATTCCCGCGCAAAAGTGATGCAGGAAAGCCCAGATCAGCCCCGCGAACAGCAGCTTTGCGAGTGGATGCGCGGCGAGAAGGGCGAAACATTCAAAACTTTCCGGCGAGGTCACGCTGGCCTGAAACAACCAGAGCAGCGGCGCCAATACCAGAAAAATCCCCACGCCGCTCAAGCGGTGCAAAATGGACAGCTTGCCCGGCAAGGGCAGCTGGATGGAAAACACGATGGAAAAGAAGTCCAGATACTTTGGACGTTTCCGGATACGCATCTCACTCATGAACATCATCCTCGAAGGTTCGGAAAAACCGGCGGCAAGCCGCCGACAACCAGCACATAGCCCACACACAACCAAAAGGCCAGTGATTATACCTTTGAAAAACAGCGCGTCCGCTTATTACGTAAACGCGCAAAAAACCGCCTTCAACCCAGCTCGTTATAATAATGATGCTGGTCTGTCGTATAAAATCCGCGCCGCCATTCCA
The DNA here is from genome assembly GCA_031267345.1 of Zoogloeaceae bacterium. Taxonomy (GTDB): domain Bacteria; phylum Pseudomonadota; class Gammaproteobacteria; order Burkholderiales; family Rhodocyclaceae; genus Azovibrio. Next base: position 4,697 of record JAIRZG010000138.1, on the reverse strand, counting down.
CCGGACGATCTGCGTAGGTGTAGGCGCGTCGTTCCACCAGAAGCAGCGGCGCGTCGGGCGCGACTTCCAGATATTTGGCGACGCCCGCCTCCGCCGCCACCGCCCGCACCCACTCTTCGGCGCGAATCATGTGTACGCCGAAGCGTTGCTCGAAAAACCGGTAGAGCGACTCGGCGCGGCCTTCCCGTTCCAGCGTCGCTAGCGTCAGTTCCGCAAAGATTTCCGCCAGCAAAAACATCTGGTCAAAGACCACCGGACGCGCGTCAAAATACAGCAGACGCTCGATCGCCACCACCGGATCGCCGGGCTGGAGCGCCAGCGCCACCGCTGTCGCCGCGTCTGCCGCCCGCACGACACAGGAAATCGGCAAGCTGCGTTTTTGCTGCGGCAAGCCATTGTCGGGACGCAGGCGCAAAAAACGATAGCGGGCGTGCGGGTCGCCATGCGAAGCCACAAAGGTGCCTTTGCCTTGGCGTCGCACCAGCAGGTTTTCCGCCGCCATTTCGTCAATGGCCTTCCTGACTGTGCCCTGGCTTACGCCAAAACGCGCCGCCAGTTCCGCTTCGCTGGGAATCAACGCCCCCGGCCCCCACTCGCCCGCGCCCAGCGCGCTCATCATCAGGGTTTTGATTTGACGATAAAGCGGGCTGAAAGTCGGCGAAGCCGCCGCCTGACGGATGATGTGCGGAACGGAAGAAGAAAGCGCGTCGGACATGGCATCGCATTACAGCACAAAAAACAGCAGCTGTCTATCTTATATAAGATATATATTTGATTTGACACCAGGCAAGGCAAACTTCTACCATAGGTTGCTTGCGCCCTGCCCGGCTGCATCTGGCGAAAGCGCGCATGATCCCGCTGGCGATCAGCCCTCAAACAAAAGATTTTTCACCCCTACACAGGAGATTTTCATGACTTCCACCAAAGCACCCGTGCGCGTCGCCGTTACCGGCGCCGCTGGCCAAATCGGCTACAGCCTTTTGTTCCGCATCGCTTCCGGCGAACTGCTGGGCAAGGATCAGCCCGTCATCCTGCAACTGCTTGATCTGCCGCAGGCGCAAAAAGCCTTGCAGGGCGTGCTCATGGAACTCGATGACTGCGCCTTCCCGCTGCTTTCCGGCGTCATTGCCAGCGATGACCCGAATGCCGCCTTCAAGGACGCCGACATTGCCCTGCTGGTCGGCGCCCGCCCGCGCGGCCCCGGCATGGAACGCGCCGATCTGCTACAAGCCAATGGCGCGATTTTCACCGTGCAAGGCAAGGCCATCGCCGAAAATGCGAAGGAGGACGTAAAAACGCTGGTGGTCGGCAATCCCTGCAACACCAACGCCTACATCGCCCGCGCCGCCGCGCTCAAGGTGGGACGCACCAACCCCGCCAATTACCACGCCATGCTGCGCCTTGACCACAATCGCGCCCTGACCCAACTGGCGCAAAAATCGGGGCGTCCGGTAGCTTCCCTGAAAAAACTGGTCGTCTGGGGCAATCACTCGCCTTCCATGTACGCCGACTACCGTTTCGTGACCTCAAATGGCGACAGCGTAAAAACGCTCATCAACGACGAAAAATGGAATAACGATGTCTTCCTGCCCACGGTCGGCAAGCGTGGCGCGGCGATCATCGACGCGCGCGGCCTGTCGTCCGCCGCTTCCGCCGCTTCCGCCGCCATCGACCATGTGCGCGACTGGACGCTGGGTTCTTCCGAATGGGTCACGCTGGGCATCCCCGCCCCCGCCGACAACGGCTACGGCATCCCCGAAGGCCTGGTCTTCGGCCTGCCCTGCGTCTGCGAAAACGGTAATTTCTCGCTGATCAAGGGTCTGGAAATCGACGCCTACTCCAGAGGCAAAATCGACGCCACCCTGAAAGAGCTGGAAAGCGAACGCGCTGCCGTAGCGGACTTGCTGAAGTAATCCCGTTTTTTGACACATCCCCGAAAATCGTGGCGTCACAAACATTGGACGCCACGATTTTTATAATCCATCCTCTTTTCCGAAAGGCAAAACATGATGAAAACATTTCGCAATCTGTTGCTCGCTCTGGGCATGGCCACCCTGTCCGCCTGCGCTTCCGTCCCCATGGGTGACGTCGCGCAGGATGCGGCGCTCAAGAATTTCACCGCAAACCCCGACACTGCGGGCGTGTATATCTATCGCAATGAGTCCATAGGCGCAGGAGTGCGCATGGACGTCGAGGTAGATGGCAAGCCCATCGGTCAGACCGCCGCCAAAACCTATCTTTATCAGGACCTGACGCCCGGTCGACACACCCTCGCCTCGAAATCGGAAAACACGGATACCCTGAACATCGATGTCGTGGCTGGCAAGCTGTACTACGTGTGGCAGGAAGTCAAAATGGGGATTCTTTATGCGCGCACCAAGCTGCATCTGGTCGATGAAGTTACGGGCCAGGCAGGCGTCAAGGAAACGCAACTTGCGGTAGACGGCAAGTAAGCGCGTAGGGCGGATTAGCGGCGAAGCCGCGTAATCCGCCGATCAGAGCCTTTCACCGCGAAGTGGCGTATGAATTGGGGGCTTCCATTGGGGCGCTTCGCGCCAAGCTCACGACCAGCGGATTGCGCTGCGCTAATCCGCCCTACGCCCTGGCTACGCAGTCGATTGAGACAATGTTTGCAGTGAAACGCGGTTCAGATCACTGAAAGTGGAGCGCCTGCATGGACAACGTTTCGTCACCCGACGCCAGGTAAAAGATGAAACCCTGGGCTGGTTGCTTTGGTGCAACCAATCCTGTTTGCGTTCCATCTTGAACCACGTCAGTCCAATGCAGTTTGCGCGCCGGAGGTTTGCGCAGAGATCATTTTTCTGCCATCCTTGCGCCCACAGCGGCAAAGCCGCCGCTGGTTTTTTCTGATCCCTGATGCCCGACATTCTCATCATTGGCGCAGGCATTATCGGCCTTGCCCTTGCCCGCGAACTGAAACGCCGCCAGCCTGCCGCTTCGATTGTGGTGCTGGAAAAAGAAACCGGGCCGGGGCGGCACTCCAGCGGGCGCAACAGCGGTGTGTTGCACAGCGGCCTGTATTACGCGCCCGGCTCCCTGAAAGCCCGACTTTGCCGTCAGGGGGCGCTGGAGATGGCGGACTGGCATGAGCAGCACGGCATTGCCCTGAATCGTTGCGGCAAAATCCTGACGCCGACCGCGCCGGAAGACGCGCCGCGCATGGAAGCCCTGTACGCGCGCGCCCAAACCAACGGCGTGCGCGTCGAACGGCTGGACGCGCAAGCATTAAAGGAACTGGAGCCGGAAACCCGTTCCGCGACCGGCGCGGCGCTGTGGATTCCCGATACCGCCGTAGGCACGCCCGCCGATGTCCTGAAAACCTTGGCGGATGAAATTCGGAAAAGCGGCGTCGAACTCTGGAACAACGCCGAACTGGCGCGCGTCGATGCCAAAAAATGTCAGGTCTTGCTGAAACACGGCGAGCGCATCGGGTTTGGCTACGCCATCAACGCCGCCGGACTTCATGCCGACCGCATCGCCCGCCAATTCGGACTGGGGCAGCGTTACGCGCTGTTGCCGTTCAAGGGGCTGTATTGGAAGCTGAAGGCCGATGCCGACATTCGCATCCCTCACCTGATTTATCCGGTCATGGACTTGCGGACGTTGACGTTGGGCATTCACACCACTCCCGCGACCGACGGCGCGCTCTACCTCGGCCCCACCGCCGTTCCGGCCTTCGGGCGCGAACACTATCGGGGGCTGCGCGGCGTACAACCCGTTGAAGCCCTGCGTATGGCGCGCGATCTGGGGCAGATGTTCCTCCATGACAGTGAGGGTTATCGCCAGCAAGCTTGGCAGGAAGGGCGGCGCTACTTTCGTCGCGGATTTCTGGAAGCCGTCCAGGCGCTGTTGCCCAACGTCCGCGCGGAACACCTCGCGCCCGCCGCCAAGGTGGGACTGCATCCGCGCCTCTTCGACCGGCTGCGCGGCGTGTTGCTGAAAGATTTCGTCATCGAACAGGACGCGCGCTCCCTGCACATCCTTGGCGCGACTTCCCCCGCCTGGACCAGCGCCTTTCCCTTCGCGCGCCACATCTGTGAGCGCATCGAAAATTCGACAGTCGCATCGCGCGGACAAGCGGGTTGAAACGGGACGTCAAAGCCGCCGTTTGGCTACAACCAGCAAAATGGCAAGACGCTTCCGCCTTGTTCCTCGCGCGATTTGCGTCAGGGCAATCGCGTCAATGCCAAAGCCATGAATTCATGATCGTGAAATCGTCCGGATCTTCCCTTCAAGGGGAGGATCAGGGTGGGGATGGGGTTCTTCCCCGCGTCCGCCGCATAAACCGCTTGCGTCTGGTCTGGTTGATCCGGCTTTTTGCGTCCTTTCCTTCAGCACTTGTGTTTTACCCATTCCCTTGCAGGGGAAGGGCGTGAAGCAAACGCCGCCCATACTTTTATGATAAACACGTTGATGTAATTGCCCTGCGATTTGCGCAGGGCAATCGCATGAATGCCGCCATCGTACACGTTGACATTTTTTCATTTACGCACAAAGACTTACACAGGGGGCTGTTCACAGCCTTTTGTTTTATGTAGTTTTCTGTCTTTTTGGGGCGACTCATGGAGACGACAAGCAAACTACGACTGGCGGATGTGTGTCTCGCTAACCGACCCGCGCCAAGCGAGCAAGACGCGGCACAACTTGGTCGATGTGCTGGTGGTTGCGGTCAATGG
>JAIRZG010000209.1 GCA_031267345.1 Zoogloeaceae bacterium | reverse complement strand
CCCATGACGGTGACGACCGGCGCGCGCGGCTCGGCGGGCGCGTCGGTGATAACGGCGCTGTCATCGAGAAAGGCGTCCGGATCGTCGAGTTTGGCGGCGATGGCGGCGTGACCCATTTCTTCGACCACAATCATCGCGGTTTCCTGATCCAGAATCTGGTTGATGGTGACCATCGTCCCCATTTTCATCAGCGTCTTGATGACTTCACCCGCCTTGACGGACATCTTGTGCGCCAGCTCGGCGACGGAAATGGTTTCCGGCACATGCACTTCGCGCACAATGGGTTCGGTCGGGGCTTGGAAGCTGCCTTCGCCGGTTTCGACAAGGTGATGGCCTTTCTTGCCATGCCGTCCTTCCTTCCAGCCTTCGCCGCTGGTTGCGCCCCGGGTTTTCAGCCCTTTTTTCCGACCATTGTCGCGGGCGTCCCTGCCCCCTTTTTTGTTGCCGTCCTTGTTGGGACGCAGGGTTTTTTTGTCCCCCCGACCAGCAGGCGACAACGGGGCGGGCCTGGCGTCTTCCTTGCCTTCATTTTGCTTGCCCGCCTTTTCAATGTCGCTTTTATGTTTCTTGTCGGCAGCGCTTTGCTTTTCTTCGACCTCCTTGCGCTGTTTCTCCAGTCTGGCCTGACGTTCCTCTTTTTCCCGGATTTCCCTTTCCTGCTGCGCCTGCAATTTTTGATGCCGTTGTTCTTCTTCGGCGCGCTTCTTCAATTCGGCTTCATCCAGAAAAGAATGCTTCTTGACCACCTTGGTCTTGCCCGTTTTGACTGCCGCCTCACGGATTGCGGGTTTGCTTTCCGGCTTGTCTTCCGCTTTGGCCTCGTCGGTCTTTGCCGGTTTTTTGCCGGGTTTGGTCGCGCCGGATTTGACGCTGCCCGTTGCCCTGGCGGGCGCGTCTTCCGGCGTCGCGCGCTTGCCTTTGGCGGCTTTGTCCTTGGGCGCGGGCTTGGCGGACGGAGCGGATGCCGTTGCTTCGGCGGCTTCAGGTTGGGATTTGGCGGCGGATTTTTTGCGCTGCGCCGGAGGTTCAGCCAGCGTCGGCGTTTCGACTGGCGCGATCACTTCCGGTTGCGGCGGCGGAGCTTCCACGCTGGGCGTGGGCGGCGTGGCGACCTTGTCCACGGCTTCCGGATCGCGCTTGACCAGCACCCGTTTTTTACGGACTTCCACCTGCACGGTATGGGCGCGACCATGCGCGTCGGTAGACTTGATTTGCGAAGTTTCCTTGCGCGTCAAGGTGATCTTGGTTTTGTTGCCTTCGCCGTGGGCGCGGCGCAAAAAATCCAGCAAGCGGGTCTTGTCGCGATCGGAAATGTCGTCTCCGGCATCACGGTTTTTGACGCCTGCCTGTGCAAGCTGCTCCTGAAGCGCCTCTAGCGGCATGTTCAGTTCGCTGGCGAACTGGGAAAGCTTGATGCTGGTCATGACGTGTTCCCTTTACTCGAACCAATGCTCGCGCGCCTTGAGAATCAAGGCGCTGGCTTTTTCTTCCTCCATCCCGGTCATTTCCGTCAGCTCATCTACGGAAAGCTCTGCCAGGTCATCCCGCGTCCTGATATCGTGGGTAATCAGCTTGCCCGCCAATTCCTTGCCCATGCCTTCAAGATTCAGCATGGCTTCATCGACTTCTTCCAGCTTTTCTTCGGCGACGATGGCTTCCGTGAGCAGGATGTTGCGGGCGCGGGCGCGCAACTCGTTGACGATGTCTTCGTCCAGTCCCTCGATTTCGAGCATTTCCGCCAGCGGCACGTAGGCGATTTCTTCCAGCGCGGAAAAGCCTTCGCCGATCAGCAGGTCGGCAAGGTCTTCGTCAATATCCAGTTTTTCCATGAACAGCAGACGGGTCGCGGCGGTTTCGGCATCCAGACGTTTTTCCGATTCTTCCTGGGTCATCAGGTTGATGGTCCAGCCGGTGAGTTCCGAAGCCAGACGCACATTCTGCCCGCCCTTGCCGATGGCGTCCGCCAGATTGGCTTCTTCCACCACCACATCCATCGCGTGTTTTTCTTCATCAACCACAATGGAGGACACCGCCGCCGGAGCGAGCGCGCCAATGACGAACTGCGCCGGATCCGCCGACCAAAGCACGATGTCGATCAGTTCCTCGGCAATCTCGTTCCTGACCGCCATGACGCGCGTACCGCGTACGCCGACGCAGGTGCCGATGGGGTCAATGCGCGGGTCGTTGGACTTGACGGCGATTTTGGCGCGCATACCAGGATTGCGGGCGCAGGCTTTCAATTCCATCAGGCCGTCTTCGATTTCAGGCACTTCCAGTTCAAACAGCCGCATGATGAATTCCGGCGCGGTGCGCGAGAGAATGATCTGCGGCCCGCGCGCGTTGCGGTCAATCCGCAGCAAATAGGCTTTTACCCGGTCACCGGGACGCAGGTTTTCCTTGGGGATCATGTGCTCGTGCGGCAACAGGGCTTCGATTTTGCCCATTTCCATGATGGCGTTGCCACGCTCCATGCGCTTGATGGCGCCGGAAACCACATGTTCCTTGCGTTCGAGAAAATCATTCAGAATCTGCTCGCGTTCAGCGTCGCGGATTTTTTGCAGGATCACCTGCTTGGCGGCCTGCGCGCCGATGCGCCCGAAGTCTATGGGTTCAAGGGCTTCTTCCAGAAAATCGCCGACTTCGACTTCCATATCATCCTTCTGCGCGTCCGAGAGCGACACCTGGTTGAATTCGTTGACGTAGTCCGCGTCCTCCACCACCTGCCAGCGACGGAAGGATTCAAATTCGCCGCTGTTGCGGTCAACGGCGACCCATACATCCGCTTCGTCATGGATGCGCTTTTTGGTGGCCGACGCCAGCGCCATTTCCAGCGCGTCGAACACCACGTCGCGCGCCACATTTTTTTCCCGCGCCAGGGCATCCACCAGCAGCAAAATTTCACGGCTCATCGTCTGATCTCCTCCACAGGCCTTGATTAAAATTCGGGCGCCAAACGCGCTTTTGCAATGTTGTCCAAATCCACGAGCAGCAGGGCGGGCGGGGCGGTTTTATCTTCCACTTCCGGTTGCAGCGCGACTTTGCCCGCGCGCAGACCCAAAAGCGTTCCCCGATAGTTGCGCTGTGCGCCGACCAGCGGCACACGCAAGCTGAGGCGCACCGCCTCACCCGCAAAACGCGCAAAATCCTCCGCCTTTTTCAGAGGACGATCCAGACCCGGAGACGAAACTTCCAGACGGTCATAGCTCACCTTTTCGACTTCAAACAGACGGGAAAGATGGTGCGAGACCGTCGCGCAATCTTCCACATTCACCCCGCCCGCCCTGTCCGGCTTGTCAATGAACACACGCAGCAAGCCTCTGGCGGCAAACTCGATATCCACCAGTTCATAGCCCAGACCCGCCAGCGTCGTTTCCAGCAGGGCGTGTACATCTTTCGCCAGATTCATGTGATTCCAAAAGCCAAAAAATAAAAAATGGGCGTAAAGCCCATCCTCTGAAAAAGTCGCGCGCCATTCGCTCGCCGACAGGAAAAACCCGTAAATTATAACGATTTTTTGCCCAAATACAAGTTTGCGGGGAAATGAGGGTCGGCGACTTTCTCCTACAGGCCACGATGACGACTTCAGGTGGTTTGTCGGCCTGTTGCAACCGTTTGGCAAAGGCCTCGATGGCGTCATTGCGGCGGATGGCAAAAACCGGCGCCATGCACAGTACCGCCGCGCGGACGCCGCAGACAAACCGCCTGGGCGGATAATGCAGGCGCGCCGGATATTCCGGCAGGCGCAAATTTTGCGACGCTTCAAAACCAGGGAGTCGACAGGATGTTCAGATTTTATGCGCAGTGGCGCAGAAAGCAGGCGCGTTGAAATGTCCGCGCCATCCTCTGCCCGGCTCATCGGCCTTGCCCCTGTTTACGACGCCGCTACCCGCATCCTGATGCTGGGCAGCTTTCCCTCGCCCGCTTCGCTGGCGGCGCGGCAATACTATGCTCATCCGCAAAACCAGTTCTGGAAGCTCATGGGCGCGTTGCTTGACGCGCCGCTCCATGACCTGCCGTACCCGCAACGCATCGGGCATCTGTTGCGCCACGGCGTTGGCGTCTGGGACGTATACCAAAGCTGCGCCCGCCCCGGCGCGCTGGACGCCGACATCCGCGCCGGAAAGGCCAATGATTTTTCCATGCTGTTGAAACAAACGCCGTGTCTCGCAAGTCTTTGTTTCAACGGGAAAACCGCCGGAAAATTCGCCCCGCGCCTCACCGCGCTCGCCCGCGCCGCCGGACGCGAACTGACGACCCATATCCTTCCCTCCTCCAGCCCTGCCTACACCCTGCCTTTTGCGCGAAAACTCGAACGCTGGCGGGCAGCTGCATACATGGGGGAAACGCGATTCCCCGACTTCGCGGGGGAATGTCGCCTTGTAACCGAAGCGGACAGCGCTGACGCGGGTCTGCAAGGCTGCATGGACGCAGCTTTGGTCGATGTCGGGAACTGGACGGATGGATGCGGCAAGACGTAAGATGTTTTGGCAACCCCGGATGCTGTTTTCGGGGTCGCCAAATCACGACAGATTACAACGTAATGGCCGCCCCGAAAGACTGTTGATAGCGCGAACAAATCTCCGCGTGGGTGGGACGATGGTTTTGCGCGCCCTGGCTTTCGATTTTGAGCGCGCCCATGAGCGCGGCGAGGCGGCCTGTTTTTTCCCAGTCGAAGTGATGCAAAAGGCCGTACAAAAGACCGGCGCGGTAGGCGTCGCCGCAGCCGGTGGGGTCGATGAGCGCGTTGGCGCGCGCGCAGGGAATTTCCAGTATTTGTCCGCGAAGATAAATGCGCGAACCCTGCGCGCCGCAGGTGACAATCAGCGCGCGCACCTGTCGGGCGAGGACTTCAATGCTCTTTCCGGTGCGTTCGGCGGTCAGCTGGGCTTCGTAATCGTTGAAACAGGCGTAATCCGCCAGCGCGAGAAATTGCAGCAGTTCTTCGCCGTTAAACAGCGGCAATCCCTGACCGGGATCAAAAATGAAGGGAATATCAAGCGCCGCAAAATCCTGCGCGTGTTGCAACATACCCGCGCGTCCATCCGGGCCGACCAGTCCCAACTGGATGTTTTCGGCCTTCTCCACGCGGTTTTGCTGCGAACAGTTCATCGCGCCGGGATGGAAGGCGGTAATCTGGTTGTCATCAAGATCGGTAGTGATGAAGGCTTGCGCCGTGAAAGTTCCGGGCACTTGCCGGACATGCGTGAGCGCCAGGCCTAAATCTTCCAGTCGCTGGCGGTAAGGCGCGAAGTCGTCGCCCACCGTCGCCATGATCAACGATTCGCCGCCCAGCAGGTTCAGGTTGTAGGCGATATTGCCCGCGCAACCGCCGAATTCGCGGCGCAGTTCCGGAACCAGAAAGGAAACATTGAGAATATGAATCCGCTCCGGCAGGATGTGATGCTTGAAGCGATCCGGAAAAACCATGATATTGTCGTAGGCAAGGGAGCCGCAGATGAGGGCGCGTGGCATGGGCGTTACTCAGAAATAGAAAAGATAAAGGCGGTAGCCCGTGGGATTGAGGTCGCCTGCGTCCAGATCCAGTTTGAGCGGGGCGTCGCCCGGCGCGAAAGCGGAAGGCGCGTCGGCGGGCAGGTATTCGGCGGGCGGAAAAACGCGGCGCGTCAAAATGTTGTCATAGTTGTCGGTCAGGGAAATCTCCAGTTGCGGCCAGGCTTGCGGGTAGCGGGACTGATTCCGCAGGGTGGTGGCAAGCTGAAAATGTCCGCGGCGCGGCGCGGGCGAAAGATTGGAGGCGTCAATGGAAATCCACTCGGTTTCCCGGGCAAGCGGCATGTCGACGTTGAAAGCGGAAAACAGCCGCAGGGCAAGCGGCGCCTGACGCCCCAACTCGCCCCGATAGTGGTAGCCCACCTGAAACAACAGCAAAAAGGCCAGCAGCGCGGAGGCGGATACAAAAGGCCATAATGGATAAACGGCGCTGGCAGCGGCGGCAGGCGGCGTATCCGACCAGCGGGAAACACTGGCGGGTATGCTGGCGGCGTCCGTTTCTTCGTCGTCTTCTAGGGCATGTTCCTGCGCCAGCAGCGCGTCTATGGGATCCGGCAGGTAAGCGCTGGCGGCGAGCAGGTCGTCAATCGACTTTGGCGCGGGCGACGAATGGAGGGACGATGCGCGCTGCGTCGCCTTGGGCGCGGCAGCGGGGGGGATGGCAAGCGCGGAGTCCGGCGTGGCGGCAGGCTCGGCGTGGGTGGCGGGCGG
>JAIRZG010000136.1 GCA_031267345.1 Zoogloeaceae bacterium | reverse complement strand
TTCAGGGATTATATGTACATAAAATGTTTGCATTGTATAGTTTTGCGGATAGTCTTTACTTATTGTTGTATATTCAATATAATAATCTCCATTTCCTATAATTCTCATGCTTTCATCATGCATTTCTAATGGAACTTTTTGAATTTCCATTAAGTAAATACTGTTTTCTTCAATTTGAAGAACAGCCAATGTATTTTCTGGAATACTTTTTTCCTGTCCATACACATAAATACAAATTCCTAAAACAATGGATAAAACCATAATTCCAATTATTATATACACTTTCATAAATGCCATTTTATTTATAATGCTATATTTTGTCAATATATTCTCCGACAAATTTTTTATTCCATGAATTTTCCGACCAGTTTTAGGTACAATGGCACATAACTCACAAATAGACGCCATAACTCGCGCCGCGCCGCAATCCCCGAAAGTCCTTGCCGCAGAGCTACTTGATGATATTTTTCTATTCATAATGCGCCACTCCGTTTTCATGTTTTCTATTGAAAATACGCCATATTTCTATTTGTTTTTCGCCACTCTCGCACAGGTCTGTAGTTTCGCTTGGGCGAGCATAGTATAGCACACGCGATTGCGGAATAAAGGCGTCTTGAAATAAAAAATTGCCCCAGCACCAACGGGCTCATTTTCTGAGGATGCTCTAGTACAATCGGTTGACTTTCACGGACTTCAGGCATGTACGCCATTTCATTTGGCTCTCCTTTCATCGGACACGATTGCCGTTGCGTTTGTCTGTCCGCTGCCGTTTCCTCGGCAGACACAGTATAACGTCATTATCGGCAAAATACAAGTACCAGCAGGGAAAAGAATAATTGCGCCCCCCCGCGCCCCACGCTGGTCCCCGGGTCTGCTCAGTGGGGATGCGACTGGCGCGAGTGCCTCTTGTCTTCGGTTATATTCATTATATCGCCTTTGATATTTTGTGGAATCGACCGAAAACGTCTGTCACAAGTGTCACGTCTGTCACGCCGCGATAACCGTGACAGATGCGACACATATTTTTGCTCGTTCTCACAAATTCGTGAGAGCGGCGTCGTAAATGACGGTACCGAGCGTCCGATCACGCCCGACATTGTAACGCTTTTTGACCTCGCCGACGAACGCCTGAACGCTCATCGATCGGTTGCCGGACAGCTTCGCCTGTACCGTGTACGCGGCGTAGAGCGCCGAAGTCTGCAACTTCTGTCCCTCCGCGGGTATAAAATACGCTCGGCGAAGAAATCGCCGACAGAGTCGCACTCGGCGCGGTACTCGTCGAGCGCGGCTTGCATACGCTCTGTTACGCCCATGCCGACTTCCAACATCAGGCGGCAGCCGTCAATGAGCCAGTTGAGAATCGCGCTCTTGCTCGCTGATTTGCGGAACAGCCCCTTTAAGCCGTGGTCTTGCTCCTGCGCCGTGAAGTGGCGCTCAAACGGGATAATCCTGACCCGCCCCGACGCGAAAATCGTATCGTCGTTCGTCCTTGGCAAGTGGTTGGTGTTGAAGAAGATGTGGAACTCTGGCACGAACTCAAACGGGTTTTCGTTCAGGAACCGCTCGACGTAGGTGTCGTCGCCCGTAAGCTGCTTCATCAGCGCGGAGTTTAACTCCAAGCCTTTTTCCGGCTCCGGCGTACAGACGAAACGCGCCCCTTTGAGCCGCGCGATGTCCGGCGATAGCGCGGCTCCGTCCGACGAGCGTTTCGCCAGCGTCTGCGGCTGAACCGTCCGGGCGTAATCGCCGAGAATGAAGCCGATAGCCTCCGTGAGCGTAGACTTCCCATTGCGGGTACTCGCGCCGTACAGGATGTAAAAGCTGTTTACCAATCCAGAGTTTCAATGTCGGCATGTTTTTCCATGAAGCCTCAAAGATTGCTAAAGATACCCGATCTCTCCAGTGCCGTGGGAATCTTCGATGGCGACCGGGGCTATAATCTTGCCTGCCATTCCCTTGAATAATGAACATGACGCTTTTTGGACTTGACCGTTTTCTTGCCGACACCTCTCTGCGCCGCCCACTTGTCGGCAAGCGCCTCGCCTTGTTGGCGCATCCGGCTTCCGTGACGCCGGAACTCACACACGCGCTCGACGCCCTTGCCCAACTGCCGGATATAAAACTCACCGCCGCCTTCGGCCCGCAGCACGGATTGCGCGGCGACAAGCAGGACAATATGGTGGAATCGCCGGATTTCATCGATCCGCGTTTGGGTATTCCCGTATTCAGTCTTTACGGCGCAACACGCCGCCCCACGGCGGAAATGCTGGAACAGTTTGATGTCCTGCTCGTCGATTTGCAAGACCTGGGTTGTCGCGTCTACACTTTTCTCACCACCCTGCGCTATGTGCTGGAAGCGGCGGCGCAATACGGCAAGACGGTATGGATACTGGATCGCCCGAATCCTGTCGGGCGTCCGGCGGAAGGCTTGCGCTTGCGGAAAGGCTGGGAAAGTTTTGTCGGCGCCGGTGCGTTACCCATGCGGCACGGCCTCACACTGGGCGAACTGGCGCGCTGGTTCATCGCCACCCTGAAACTGGAGGTGGACTGCGAAGTTATCGCCATGCAGGGCTGGCGCCCCGACGACGCGCCCGGTTACGGCTGGCCGCTCACGCAACGCGCCTGGATCAATCCCAGCCCCAACGCGCCCAATCTCTTCATGGCGCGCGCCTATGCGGGCACGGTGCTGTTGGAAGGCACGACGCTTTCGGAAGGACGCGGCACGACCCGACCGCTGGAACTTTTGGGCGCGCCGGACATCAACGCCCGCGCGCTCATGGCGGAGGCGCAAAAGCTCGCGCCGGAGTGTTTGCGTGGCTGCATCCTGCGCGAATGCTGGTTTGAGCCGACCTTTCACAAACACGCCGGACAACTCTGTCACGGCCTGCAAATACACGTAGAGCCGTTTCACGTGAAACAGAACCACGTCGCCTACGACCCCCGCGCCTTCCGCCCCTGGCGTCTGTTGAGCCTGGCTTTCAAGGCGCTGCGCCGCCTTTGCCCCGACTATCCGTTGTGGCGGGATTTCGCCTACGAATACGAATTCGACCGTCTGCCCATCGATCTGATCAACGGCAGCCCTCTGCTGCGCGAATGGGTGGACGACCCAACGGCGATGCCGGACGATCTGGAGGCGCTGGCGAGTGTCGATGAAGCCGCCTGGCAAGAAGAACGCCGCGCGTTTTTGTTGTACTGATCGTCAGGGGCTGGAGGACAAAGCGCCAGTAAATTTTCCGATACCGGATTCTTGTCATCTGATCCCGAACAACGACAAAACTGCACTGGAATCCGTGTCCCTGTCGGGGGAAGATGTGTTCTTGTCCATGCGGGCGGGTTTTTCTCCATCACAACAGGGAAATGGAAATGAAGGTCAAACATAAATTGCTGCTGCTGGTTTCGGTGGCCCTGTTCGCCATGCTGGGCATCGGCGCCATCGGCGTGTTCAATGCCTTGCGTGACCGCAAGGAAATGGAAGCGATTACCGAATCGCGTTTACCCAAGATTGAAGTCTTGTTGCAACTCCATGCGGACGCGCTCAATCTTTCCTGCCACGCGCATGAGCTTATTGCCAAATCCTATAATCCGGCAGGATTCAACGTTGACGAATTGCAGGCGATTCTGGCGCAAAAACGCGCGCTGGATCAGGCAACGCAGGAAGACGTCCGCGACTATGAGGCCATTCCCATGACGGCGGAAGGAAAGATACTGTGGGATCGCTTCAAACCGCTGTGGACGCTCTGGTTTGCCGATGACCTGTTTTTTACGCAACAACTGGAAGAAACCCTGAAAGCGCCCAGTCCGGAAGCCGTGCTGAACATGGCGAAAAAAATCGATCGTCGCAACACGTTGCGCCATCAGGCCACGCAACAGATCAACGAACAGATTGAAGCCATGATTTCACGCAGCAAGAAAATTACGGAAGGCATCATTCAGGATTCGCATACGGCCATGCAGCATGTCATCGTCGTGCAGTTCGTGGTGATTATCCTCTCCATTGGCGCATTGGTCGCCCTGTTCTTTTCCATGTTGCGTTCGGTGATTCATCCACTGGAAAAAACCCGCGATCTGGTGGTGCAGGTGGAGACGGAACAAAATCTTGGCCTGCGTTTGCAACATGCCGCTCACGATGAAGTCGGCGACATGGCGTTGGCCTTCAATGCCATGATGGAAAAGCTGCAAGGCTCGTTCAAACAGATTGCGGAAAAAGTCGGCGCGGTGTCCAGCGTGGTTAAATCGGTCGCCAGCGCGGCGGGGCAGGTGGCGCAAAGTTCGGCCAATCAAAGCAGTTCCACTTCGTCGATGGCGGCGTCAATGCAGGAAATGTCGGTGAGCATCAGCACGGTCGCCAGTAGCGCGGGCGAGGCGCAACTTCTGGCGCAACACGCGGGCGAAACCTCTCAACAGGGCGGCGAGATCATCGAACGCACTGCCAACGAAATGGGCGCGATTGCGACCACCGTGACCGAGGCCGCGCGGATGATTCAAACCCTGGGCGACGAATCGGAACAGATTTCTTCCGTCGTGCAGGTGATCAAGGAAGTGGCGGATCAAACCAATCTTCTGGCGTTGAACGCCGCCATCGAAGCCGCTCGCGCCGGAGAACAGGGGCGCGGCTTTGCGGTGGTCGCCGATGAAGTGCGAAAGCTTGCCGAACGCACGGCGCAATCGACGGGCGACATCAGCAACATGATCCACAAAATGCAGACCTCCGCCCGGGAAGCGGTGGAAGGCATGGGGCATGTGGTGCAACGGGTGACGGCAGGTCAGGAACTGGCGCAGGAAGCCAGTACGCGCATCCATGAAATTCGTGATGAAGCCACGCAGGTTTCAAGCGCCGTGACCGAAATTTCCACGGCGTTGAAAGAACAAAATCAGGCTAGCCAGGACATTGCGCGGCACGTGGAAAGCATCGCCCAGATGACCGACGAAAACAACGCCGCCGCCGAAGAAGTTGCCAGCAACACCCATACCCTCAACCAGCTCGCGCACGAGGTCGACGCAACCCTGCAACAGTTTACGGTTTGACAGGCGTCAGGTATCAGGTATCAGAAGAAGTTACCGCAGCTGACGCGGCGCAAAGCGGAAAACTTCATCCTGCGTCAAACCGCCCGTCTACCGTGAGGCGAAACCGAACTGACTTTTCTGATCCCTGACTCCTGACGCGCGTGATAAAATCCAGCATTCTTTTACCCCGCAACCCGGGGCGTTCGCCCCGTGCGGATCGATGACTGGAGACATCATGACCGCTTCGCTTTTTGCCCATGTTGAAATGGCGCCCCGTGACCCGATTCTTGGATTGACCGAGGCTTTCAATGCCGATACCCGCACGACCAAAGTGAATCTGGGCGTAGGCGTCTATTACGACGACAACGGCAAGCTACCCTTGCTCGCGGCGGTCAAGGCCGCTGAAGAAACCCGCCTGAAGGCGCAACCGCCGCGCGGTTATCAGCCGATTGACGGCAACGCCGCCTACAATCAGGCGGTGCGCGATCTGATTTTTGGCGCGGGTTCCGAACGGGCGGGCAATGGTTCCGTCGTCACCATTCAGGCGTTGGGCGGCACGGGCGCGCTCAAGGTGGGCGCGGATTATTTACGCCAATTGCTGCCGCAAAGCACTCTTTATTTGAGCGACCCTTCCTGGGAAAACCATCGCGCCCTGTTTGAAGCCGCCGGATTTTCCGTGGAAAGCTATCCCTACTATGATCCGGCGACGCGCGGCGTCAACTTTGAGGGCATGAAGCAAAAGCTGACTGCCTTGTCGCCTGCTTCCATCGTGCTCCTGCACGCCTGCTGCCACAACCCGACCGGCGCGGATTTGACCGCCGCCCAGTGGCGGGAAGTCGCCGCCATTTGCCAGCAAAAGGCGCTTGTTCCCTTTCTCGACATGGCGTATCAAGGCTTTGCCGATGGCATTGATCCGGACGCTGTGGCGGTGCGCGCTTTTGTCGCCTCCGGCATTCAGTTCCTGATTTCCAGTTCCTTTTCCAAGAGCTTTTCCCTGTATGGCGAGCGGGTGGGGGCGTTGTCCATCATCACCGCCAGCAAGGAAGAAGCCGCGCGGGTGCTGTCGCAGGTGAAGCGCGTCATTCGCACCAATTATTCCAACCCGCCCACCCACGGCGGCGCGATTGTGGCGGCGGTGCTGACCAGCCCGGACTTGCGAAAACTCTGGGAAGACGAACTCGCCGCCATGCGCGAACGCATCCGCGCCATGCGCGGTGGATTGGTCGAGGCGTTGAAAGCGGGCGGGGTAGCGCAGGATTTTTCCTTCGTCGCCCAACAACGCGGCATGTTCTCCTACACCGGACTTTCCAGGGATCAGGTCGAACGCCTGAAAAGCGAGTTCGGCATTTACGCCGTTTCCACAGGCCGCATCTGCCTTGCCGCGCTGAACAGCAAAAACCTGCCCGTCGTGGCGGCGGCGATTGCGGCGGTAGTGAAAGGCTGAACGCGGACGCCAACAGGTCATGGAATTCATCAGGGAAACCAACCGCATCTACGCAGAGGACGCCACAGGCAGGCTCATCGCCGAAGTGAGCTTTCCGCAGCTTTCGCCCGATACGGTCAATATCGATCATACCTTTGTCGACGACACGCTGCGCGGGCAGGGCGTGGCGGGGCAACTCATGCAGACGGTCTACGAAACGCTGAAAGCCGACGGTCGTCGGGCGGCACTGAACTGCGCTTATGCCGTCAAGTGGTACGCGGCGCATCCTGAAAAGAATGATGTCATCGCTGCTGTTGCGCCGACGCGCTGAAACAGTCGCTCAAACCCGGTGAATGCCGACCATCGTGTTCAACTTTTTTTCGCCGCGACATCCAGTGAAGTCCGACAGCCAACCCACGCTACTGTTCGCCTGGAGAATCCTGTGGATGGAAAATCCTGAAATTCACCCTTCGCTCAACCCGCGCCGGACGGCGTAGCTGACCAGTTCGGCGGTGCTGGTCATGCCCATTTTGCCAAGGACGTTGGTTTTGTGGGTGCTCACGGTTTTGACGCTGAGATTGAGCTGTTGGGCGATGGCGGTAACGCTGTTTCCTTTCACCAGCGACAGGAAAATCTGGTATTCCCTATCGCTCAGGCGCGTGTGTGGGGACTCGTCGGCAATGCCGCCGGAGAGGGTATCGCGGGTGAAACGTTCCGCCACCGATGGGCTGATGAACAGGCGGCCTCCGGCAACCTGGCGAATGGCGTCCACCAGTTGCCCTTCGGCGTTGTCCTTGCACAGATAGCCCGACGCGCCGGACTTCAGGGCGCGCACCGCGTAGATGTCTTCCTTGTACATGCTGAGCACCAGGATGGCGAGGCGGGGATATTCCGCCTTGATCTGCTTGATGAGTTCAATGCCGCTGCGACCGGGCATCGACAGGTCGAGCACCAGCACATCCCAGTGTCCGGAACGTATTTTGGCCAGCGTTTCGCTGCCGTCGCCCGCTTCTCCCTCCACCACAATGTCATTCGTTTCGTGCAGGATGTGTTTGAGTCCGGCGCGCAGGATTCCGTGATCATCGGCAATCAGGGTTCGGATCATGAGCGGTTTTCCCGTTGAACCGGCAGCTTGACGTGAATGCGGACGCCCGCGCCCGGCTGGCTGTCAATGCGGATTTCGCCGCCGGACATGTTGATGCGCTCCTGCATACCGAGCAGGCCGTACTTGTTGTTGTGCGCGGACGCATTGAAACCGCAGCCGTCATCTTCAATATCCAGGCAAATATGCGCTTTTGTTTCGCTTAGCCGGACAGCGACATGGCTGGCTCCGGCGTGTCGCAGGATATTGGTCGTCGCTTCCTGCACCACCCGGAAAATCGTGGTCGCCAGACGGTTGTCCAGATCGAATTCGTCGCGGTTCATGGTGAGCGCGCATTCGATGCCGCTGCGCTCGCGGAATTCATCCATGTGATGTTCAATCGCCGCCGCCAGACCGAGCACATCGAGCATACCGGGACGCAGCCCTTCCGAGATGCGGTGCAGGGCGTCGATGGTGCGTTTCGTCAGTTCGTGCGCGGCGG
Source organism: Zoogloeaceae bacterium (assembly GCA_031267345.1). GTDB lineage: Bacteria > Pseudomonadota > Gammaproteobacteria > Burkholderiales > Rhodocyclaceae > Azovibrio. The sequence continues at coordinate 9,733 of JAIRZG010000136.1, read as the reverse complement.
CGACCCGATCCACGACGTTCGCGCCAAGCCCCACGCATTTGTTGCGCAGCCAACCTAGGTCGATACGCAGCGCGGTCAGCGCCTGCCCCAGCTCGTCGTGCAATTCCCGCGCGATGGCCGCCCGCTCGTCCTCGCGCACGGTTTGCAGGAAGGCGGTCAGATCCCGCAAACGTTTGTGCGAATCGCGCAGACGGGTTTCCGACTGGTTGAGTTGCTCGGTTCTTTCACCCACGCGCTTTTCGAGATCGAAGCGCAAACGCCGCAGTTCGATGTGGGTATGCACGCGCGCCAGCACTTCCTCGACCTGATAAGGTTTGGCGATGTAATCGACCGCGCCGAGCAAAAAGCCCTTCACCTTGTCGGTCATTTCGTTGATCGCCGAAAGAAAAATCACCGGAATGTCGCGCGTTTTTTCCGCCGCCTTCAGTTGCCGACAGACTTCAAAACCATCAATGCCCGGCATACGCACGTCGAGCAAAATCAGTTCGGGCGGACATTCGTTGGCCGAACGTAGCGCCATGTGTCCGTTTGGCGCCAGCCGCACTTCATAACCGGCCTGCACCAGCAGTTCAGCCAGCAGATCCAGCGAGGCGACGGTATCGTCGACAATGAGGATTTCGCCATTGCCATTCATGGAGCCTGTTCCTTATCGGAAATGCCAAGTATGCGCCACAACCGCCAATACTGGCGTTCGCCGCAAAGTTCGCCTATGCGCGTCGCCAGTTCCGCGTTTTCAGCGGCGATGTTGCGTAGCGCAAGGTCGATCTGCGCCGGACTCAAGGTGAGCGCCGCCTGGGTCAGCGCCGCGTAGACGTGGGGCGACAAACATTTCAGTTCTTCCGCCAGATGATCGAATTGCGCGTCGGTTTTGGCGGTAACGGTAGCGGTGGCGGCAGGGGATGCGGAGGACGGCGTGGCGCGCAGAAAACGGATGGATAGTCGCCGTTCGAGCATTCGGAACAAATCGTCTTTTTCAAAAGGCTTGCCGAGAAAATCGTCGGCTCCGGCAGCCAGCGCCAGACGCCGGTTTTCCTCCAGCGCGTGCGCGGTCAGCATGATCAGGCGGGGTGGGTTGTCGCGGGCGCGGGCGCGACGCAGAAAATCCACGCCGTTGCCGTCCGGTAGCGTCCAGTCGGTCAATACGAGATCGGGCGGCGCGAGTAGAAGCCGACGTTCGGCGGCGGCGAGCGAATCCACCTCGTCTACGCAAAATCCAAGCGGCTCCAGCAAGGCGCGCACCAGTCGCCGCGCGGATGCCTGCTGGTCCACAACCAGCACCCGCCGCCCCTGATCTTCCACCGCAAGACCGATTACGGGCGCGTCGGACGGGAGGGGACATGCTTCCCGTCCAATTTCCGTCGTGATCGTGAAATAAAAACACGCCCCGCGCCCTAACCCGGACTCGACGCGCAATTCGCCGCCCATCATTTCCACATATTGACGGCTGATCGCCAGACCTAATCCGGTACCTTCAGGATGCGCCGATCCCACCTGCTCGAAAGGCAGAAAAATACGTTCCTGATGTTCGGGTGCGATGCCGACGCCTGTGTCGAGTACGCTGAACGAGAGACGTGCCTTGTCCGCTTCGCCCTCTGCGCGCGCTGTCTCCGGACTGCCCTCAATCCGCACGTCGACCCGACCGCCGGGCGTGAATTTGAGCGCGTTGGACATCAGATTGAGCAATACCTGTCGCAGAATGACGGGATCAAGGCGCAGTACGCGCGGCACGGCGACGGTTTCGATATTCAGGACGATGCCCACCTGTTCGGCGCGTGGGCGTAGCATCGCCGCCGTCTGCGTCAGCAGTTCCGTCAGATCGGTGTCCTCGCGCTGCAAGGGCGTCTTGCCCGATTCGATTTTCGTAAGTTCGAGAATGTCGTTGATCAGCGTGAGCAAATGACGGGCGGAGGCGCTGATGATTTCAGCGTTGTACTGCTGCTTTGCCGACAGGGCGGCGTCCTTTTCCATCAGTTGCGCGAAACCGATGACCGCGTTCAGGGGGGTGCGCAATTCGTGGTTCATGTTGGCGAGGAAGGTCGATTTGCTGCGGTTCGCGGCTTCCGCTTGATTGCGGGCGACCGTCAGTTCTTCGGTGCGCTGCTTTACCAGTTCTTCCAGATGTTCCCGGTGACGGCGCAATTCCTGTTCGATTTTCTTGCGTTCGCTGATGTCGGAAAACACCGAAATGGCGCGGCGTATTTTCCCGTCCGGGCCGCGCAACGCCTGAATCGACATCTCGCAGGGGAGGGGTTCGCCTGTCTTCTTGCGACTCGACAATTCTCCGCGCCAATGTCCGTTGCGCGCGAGTTGCCGCTGGATGTCCCGATGCAGGGCGTTGCCTTCCGTCCCGTTCATGAAAAAGCGGAAATTCTGTTGCCCGATTTCCTCGCGCCCGAAGCCGGATATCCGGCAAAAAGCGTCGTTCGCCCAGAGAATGTCGCCCGTCGCGTTGGTAATCATCGCGCCCTCGGCCATGGGCGAAAACGCTGCTTCGTTCTCGCGCCGCGCTTCCTCCTCACGAATCAGCTCGAGCGCGCGGCGGCGGGCGAAAAACTGGAAAGTCAGGATGCCGCCCAGTCCCAACAGCCAGATACCCGCGTGCCAATACTGGGTCATGCGCCAGATGGGTTCCTGCGCCGCACGGTAATTGTTTAGATCCACCTGAATCGAAGCGCCGCCGCGCAACGCGCCGACCGGCACCAGCGTATCGCGGTGGCATTCCAGACACTCTTCGTCCATTCGCATGGGCAGCATCACGCGCATCAGGCCATGCCCGCGACCGGAAACTTCTTCGGCAACGACCGACTGACCGTCTTTCAGGGCTTCCAGCGCCCTGGCCTCCCAGGCGTCCGGTTCATTTTCGATGTTGCGTAACTGTCCTGAAGTCAGGCGTTCGCGTCTTCCGAATTTCTGGTTGCTGGTCTGCTGAATCGCCAGCAACAGGTGCATCGGCGTCACCCGCACCAGCTGGAACGCCTCCCCGTAGACCGGCTGGACGGTGACGCGCTGTTCTTCTTCGAGGAAATTGAACGCGGGGATGAATTCATCGCGGATATACACGCCATTGACGTTCGACGCCCATTGCCGGATCGCCATGTCCTTGTCGAGACTGGTCACGGCGTCCGTCTTTGCCAGCGACCGGGCGGTATCCTCGATGCGGTCACGCTGCGTCAACAGGGAAGCCAGCACCAGCAGCGTCCACACCACGACAGCGAGCGCGAACTTCGTTCGTCCCGGCCAGCGGGTACGGAAAGCATGGGCGATCCGCTTGTCGTTTTGTTGCGCCATCGGGGTCATCGCGCGTCCGTTTATATGATATTTTTTATATGGTGAATGCTACTCCTTTGCGGAAGTCCTTTCAATCCGGCGTCGCTTCCGGGATCACGGCTTCGGCGGTTCGGACAACGCTTTTCGTTCCTGGCGCCGGACTTCTGCATGAGCGTCGCAGGGGCGATTGCTCCGGATGCCGGACCTCCGCTCATCCCCTGAAAACAGGAATATTCCTAGTTTGTCGGGCGTGTCGTCCTAGTCTCAAAATCAGCATTCTTACCCTGTCAAAGTCTGCTCATCCGTAGCATAATCCGATACCAGCGTAGAACGATACGCGCACTTCAGCGGCAATGCCGCAAGCAGGCCGCCGATTTCAAAAAATTGATTTTGTGAGAGGGGTATCCAAAATGAGCACTTGTATCAAATTAGGCGCGCTGGCCCTGGCGCTTGGCATGGGGCTGGGGAGCGCGGCATGGTCGGCGGAAAACCTCCAGGATGTCCTGAAACGACGGGGCTTGAGCCAGCAGGATGTGTTGTCCGCCGCTAAGACCTACGTGCCCACCGGCAAGCGCGACGAATTTGTCGCCTTTTCGTCGGGCGGGCAGTCGGGACAGGTCATCGTCTATGGCGTGCCATCAATGCGCATTCTCAAGTACATCGCGGTGTTTACGCCGGAACCCTGGCAGGGGTACGGTTACGATGAGAGTTCGCGCGCGATTCTGAAGGCGGGCGCGATCAACGGCAAGGAAATTACCTGGGGCGACAGCCACCATCCGGCGGTTTCCGAAACGCAGGGCAAGTATGACGGTCAGTTCCTGTTCATCGACGACAAGGCCAATCCGCGCATCGCGGTCATCGATTTGCGCGATTTTGAAACCAAGCAGATCGTGGTGAACCCGGTGTTCAAATCCGAGCACGGCGGTGGTTTCGTGACGCCGAACACCGAATACATCCTGCAAGCCGCCCAGTACGCCGCGCCGCTCGAAAACGAGTTCCAGCCGCTGGAAGCCTTCAACGAGAAATATCGCGGCGGCATCACCTACTGGAAATTCGACCGCAAAGCAGGGCGCATCCTTCCGGAGGAATCCTTCTCCGTGGAATTGCCGCCCTATGCCCAGGATGTGACCGATGCCGGCAAGGGGCCGTCCGACGGCTGGTCGTTCACCAATTCCTTCTGTTCCGAACGCTATGTTGGCGGAATCGAGAAGGGCAGGCCGCCGTATGAAGCAGGCTGTTCGGCCAAGGACACCGACTATCTGCACATCGTCAACTGGAAAAAGGCGGCGGAACTGGTCAAGCAGGGCAAGGCCAGAAAAATCAACGGACACAACGTGCTGACGATAGATACGGCGGTCAAGGAAGGTATCCTCTTCCTGGCGCCGGAGCCGAAATCGCCGCATGGCGCGGATGTGACGCCCGATGGCAGGTTCATCATCGTTTCCGGCAAGCTCGATACCCATGTATCGGTGTTTTCCTTCGAGAAAATCATGGCGGCGATCAAGGCCGGGAAATTCGAGTCGAAAGACCCGTATGGCATTCCGGTCATCAGCATGAAGGACGCGCTGCAAACCCAGGTGCAACTGGGTCTTGGGCCGCTGCACACGCAGTATGACGCCAGGCGATGCGTGGCCTACACTTCGCTCTACGTCGATTCGCAGGTCGTCAAGTGGGATTACTGCGCCGGCAAGGTGCTGGACAAGATCTCGGTGCATTACAACATCGGCCACCTGATGACGATGGAAGGCGATTCGGTCGATCCGAAGGGGCGCTATCTGGTCGCGCTGAACAAGCTGTCGATCGACCGTTTCAATCCCGTCGGGCCGTTGCATCCGCAAAACCACCAGTTGATCGACATCTCGAACGACAAGATGCAGTTGCTCTACGACATGCCGATTCCGTTAGGCGAACCGCACTATGCTGTCGCCATCGAAGCCGCCAAGCTGAGACCTGGCGTGCGCTACAGGTCCGGCACGGATTCCCGCACGAACGCTCCCCATGCGGGGGCGGTGCGCGCCGGCGAGGAAGTGACCACACGCCAGGGCAACAAGGTCGAGGTCAAGGGTACGCTGATCCGTTCGCACATTACGCCGGAAACCATAGAGGTGGAAGTGGGCGACGAAGTGACGATCAACCTCACCAATCTTGAGCGCGCGCAGGACGAAACGCACGGCTTCGCCATCTCCGCTTACAACATCCATGCCTCGATCGAACCCGGCAAGACAGTGGCGGTGAAATTCATCGCAGACAAGGAAGGCGTCTATCCGTACTACTGCACCGAGTTCTGTTCAGCGCTGCACCTGGAGATGATGGGCTATCTGCTGGTCAAGCCGAAAGGCTGGAAAGCGCAAGGCGCGAGCGCCATCGCCAAGGCGAACTATACCGAGGCGAATTATCGGGCGCGGCTGAAAACCATCGCGGAAACGCAGGCGGTCATTGATTCCGTGGTCGGGTACATCACGGGTGTCAATTACAAGAGCTTCCCTGCTGTTGTGGCCATGGTGGAAGACGCCACCGACCAGTTGAACAAGATCGCGGACGCCAAGGCGCGGCATGAAGCGGCGGCGGCGAAGAAGGACTGGGAACAGGCGACCTTGTGGGCCGAGCAGGTCTGGCAGTATCAGGTCAAGGCTGCCGACATCGGGCTGCGCGCCAAGACGTATTTGGAGCAGAACAACGCGCAAAAGGCCAAGTAAGGTTTTTGACCGCTCTACGGACCGGGTTGTCGGCGGATTTGTCGCCGCGCCCGGTTCCGGGAGGAAGGATTTTCACAAAGGAGAGCACGCATGAAACTGTGGATTTTCCCACAGGTCTTGCTGTTGGCGTCGATAACGGTAGCGGCGGCGGAACCAGACGGGGCGAAACTGTATGCCGAAAAGACCTGCGTCGCCTGTCACGGCCCGCGTGGGGACAAACCCCTGCTGCCAGACTACCCTAAAATCGCCGGACAAAACGCGGCCTATCTCGAACAGCAAATGAAAGACATCAAGTCGGGCGCGCGCAAGAACGCCAACTCGGCGGCGATGCAGGGCATCATGCACCTGGTCGATGAAGCGGAAATCGCCGTGCTGGCCCGCTATGTCGCCACTCTGAAACCCTAGGCCGCATCCTGTACGGACACGCATGACAACGCCCACAAGCAGGAGTTGATGGATTCTCACATCAGGAGAGAGAAAATGAAAACCACATTGTTCTGGAGCGCAGTATTCTGTTCGACCATCGCTTTTGCCGGGCCGCCGCCCGCGAAGCAGGAAGGCATCGAAAGCAACAGGTATCAATGGAACGCCCAGCAGGGCGAAAAGCTCGAAGCCCTGCGACTGAAAGGCGACATTGAACGCGGCGAGGAAGCCTACGAGATTTGCGGCGCCTGTCACCTGCCTTCAGGCGCGGGGCGGCCGGATGGCACCTTTCCGCAATTGGCGGGTCAGCACACCACCGTGCTGATCAAGCAGATGGCCGACATTCGCGCCGGGATGCGCGATAATCCGACCATGTATCCCTTCGCGGTTTCCCTGACTGACCCGCAGGAACTGGCGGACGTATCCGCGTTCATCGAACATCTTTGCATTCCGACCACGCACGGCAAATATGAGGGCACGGACGCCGCTGTCCAGATCGCCGCAGGCAGGAAGCTCTATGAACAGCAATGTCTGGAATGCCACGGCAAGAACGGCGAAGGCGACAAGAAGCTGTTTTACCCGGTGATTGCCGGACAGCATTATCAGTACCTGCTGCGGCAGATGACGGAAATCCGCGATGGCAAGCGCCGCAACGCCAACCCGGACATGATGAAGGTCATCCGTCCCTACACGGACGCGCAACTCATCGCCATCTCCGCCTATCAGGCCAGCCTGTCCATGCCGGGCGCCATGTGCGCGCAGAAGAAATAATCGCACGAAAGGATATCCGCCTGTGTTCGACAAACGCAATTTTCTCGTCGCCGTCCTCACCTTGAGCGCGCTCGCGCTGATGATCGCGGCGTATTTCGCCCCGATCTGGTGGGTTTCCCTGACCGCGCCGAATTATCCGCCGGAAGCCTTTCCGGATGGCATCCGCATCCATTTTCATTTCGACCGCGTGGCGAATGGTTGCACGGCGGCGGCGCAGGGCACGCGCATGGCGGATGAACTCATCCAGAAAGACCTGTCGGGTGACGACGAACGCTACAACCCGATCACGGACGCCGGACGCAACCTCGATCAGGGCGCCCAGGGTCTGGATTGTGTACACGAGATGAATACCATCAATCATTACGTTGGCATGTTTCCAATCGAAACCGGCGCGCCGGTTGAACGACCGCTGGCGAAATTCTTTTTCGGCTTTTTCGCCGTGATGCTGCTCGCCTTCGCGTTGCCCAAGCCAAAAGGTCGCGTGCTCGTGCTCTCCGTTGGCTTTCTTGTGCTGTTCGCCTGGATCGTGGTCGATCAGTTCGTACTCGGTCATCTGGAACAACAGGTGCAGCATTACATGCTGGAAACGGGAAGCTTCTTCAAGGAGCCGGAGCGTATTCAGGCTTGGGGAAATACAGTGCTGTACGCCAGCGTGACCGTCATCGTCGGTCTTGTGCTGGCGATGATAATCGTTGTCCTCGGTACGCTGAAAATCCGTTCCTTCCAGTTATTGCTGGCGTTCGTGCCCGCGTTGTTGCCGCTCTTTTTTGTCGTCACCTATGCGGGTTGGCTGTGGTTCTTTGGTCATAACCTGCATCCTTGGGGTGCTTTCACTGTCAAACCTTTCATGCCGACCGTATTCGGCGAAGGCAAGGTGGCGCAGTTTTCGACCTTCTCCTATCCCACCTGGGGTTTCGCCCTTCTGGTGCTGGTATTCGTCTGCCTGATGCTGGCTGTGCTGATCCGGCGCAAGCAATTGCAAGAGGACGCCAAACCGTGAGGACGGATGGCGAACGGGTATTGTGGCGTCGGACGCGCCGCGCCGCGTTCGCCTTTGTCGTCTCCGCCTGTCTTTCTGCTTTCGCGTTGGCGCAGACGGACATGGACAGTATGCCGCGCGTCGACGTGTATCGGGAAAAACCCGTTTACCTGTTAATTGAGCGCGACCCGCGCGTTTACGGTCTGCCGCCCTTTCAGACGTTGGTTGACGAAGCGCCCGCCGGTTCGTTGCTGAAGCCGCCGCCGGGCGACTACGCCGGGCCGGTGCGTGTAGACAAGCCGTTGTCCATAGATGGACAAGGCCAGGTCACTATCGACGCCGGAGACAAGGGCACGGTGTTCATACTGGCGACCAATGACGCGACGCTGCGGGGTCTGCGTCTAACCGGTTCCGGCAGTTCGCACAACACCGATGATTCCTGTCTCGACGTGCGCGGCAACCGCAATCGCATCGAAAATCTCACCCTCGACAACTGCCTGTTCGGCATCGACCTGAAACAATCCAATCACAACCTGATACGTAAAACCCGTATCCGTTCCAAAAACCTGAAACTGGGCGCGCGCGGCGACGCCTTGCGCCTGTGGTACAGCCATGCCAACCGGATTGAGGAAAACGAAATCCGCGATTCCCGCGATACGGTGGTCTGGTATTCCAACAACAATGTTTTTCGCCGCAACGTCGGTCAGCGCAGTCGCTATTCGATTCATTTCATGTTCGCCAACGACAACCGGGTGGAAGACAACCGGTTTTACGACAACGCCGTGGGGATTTATTTCATGTACGCGGAAGGCGGCGGCGCGTGGCGTAATATCATTCGTCACTCGACGGGCGCGACGGGCATGGGCGTCGGCTTCAAGGAATCCTCGAACGTTCGCATCGAAGACAACGAAATCCTCTATTGCGGCATCGGCATTGGTTCCGACCTGTCGCCTTTCCAGCCCGACACGACGATAGAAATCCATCGCAACCGTCTGGCCTATAACGGCGTCGGCATCCTGTTCAACAGCGAAGTCGGCGGCAATTACCTGAGCGGCAACATTTTTGAAGGTAATCTCGCCCAGGTGAGTTACGGCGGGCGGGGCGGATCCGCGCGCAACAACGAATGGCGGAACAATTACTGGGACGATTATCAGGGCTTCGACCGCGACGGCGACGGCATCGGTGATCAACCCCACGAACTCTTTGCCTTCACCGATCAGATCTGGATGGAAATCCCGATCGCGCGTTTTTTCTACAATTCGCCGATGATGGCGCTGATCGACTTTCTCGAACGCCTCGCGCCCTTCTCCGATCCGGACCGGATCCTGCGCGATGAACGCCCCCTGTTTCATAAACCCGCGCGCCAGATGACGCCATGAACGACGCCTTCTTGCAAACGCCGCCGCCTGACCGCCCGTCTGCCCGACGTTTACAGTCACGACGCGTTTTTTTGCGTTCGCTCGCGCTGGTCGGCGGCATACTCGGTCTGGCGCTTTCCGCCTACGCGCCGCTGCTGCGCGGACGCCCTGCCCGTCTGCGTCCGCCGGGGGCGCTGAATGAAACGGATTTTCTCGCTGCCTGCATCAAGTGCGGACAA
>JAIRZG010000100.1 GCA_031267345.1 Zoogloeaceae bacterium | reverse complement strand
CCGCCGTTTTTATCCGGCGGCGGAAATGGCGGCGCACGTGGTCGGTTTTGCCGGCATCGACGACAAGGGGCAGGAAGGCGTGGAACTGGCCTTTCAGGACGAACTCACGGGCATCCCCGGACACCGCAGCGTCATTCGAGATCGGCGCGGGCAGATCGTCGAGGATGTCAAGGGAATGCAACCGCCACAGGATGGACGGGATATTCTTCTGGCGTTGGATTCCAAAATTCAGTATCTGGTTTTTTCCGCCGTCAAACAGGCGGTTTATGAGCACCAGGCGAAAGCGGCGAGCGCCGTGGTGCTGGACGCGCAAAATGGCGAGGTGCTGGCGCTCGCCAACTGGCCTTCCTACAACCCGAACAATTTTGCCCAGCGCTTCGGCTCGAAATTGCGCAATCTCGCCGTTACCGACAGTTTTGAACCGGGTTCCACCCTGAAACCCTTTACGGTGGCGCTGGCGCTGGAAAAAGGGCATTACCGTTTCGACAGTCTCATTGACTGTTCGCCGGGGCGGCTGACCATCGGCAACGCCACCATTTCGGATTCCCATGCCTACGGTCAGCTTACTCTGGCGCAGGTGATTCAAAAATCCTCCAATGTCGGCGCCGCCAAAATCGCCGCTGCCTTTCAGCCAAAAGAAATGTGGGAGATGTTCGACAGCCTGGGCTTTGGCGCGCCGCCACGTCTGGATTTCCCCGGCGTGGTCAGCGGGCGTCTGCGTCCCTGGAAAAGCTGGCAGCCGATTGAGCAGGCCACCATGTCTTATGGTCATGGCATTTCCACCAGTCTGATGCAACTGGCCTCGTCCTATCTGGTTTTCGCCCGCGATGGCGACCGGATTCCGCTTTCCCTGCGCTTGCGCGAAGGCCCGCCGCCGCGCGGCATCCCCGTGTTTTCCTCGCAAACGGCGCGTGAAATTCGCGCCATGCTGGAGATGGCGGTGCGTCCCGGCGGCACTGCGCCGCGCGCGCAGGTGCCCGGTTATCGCGTTGGCGGCAAGACTGGCACGGCCTACAAGATTGAAGGCGTGGACTACGCGCGTGACAAGTACGTCGCTTCCTTTGTCGGCATCGCGCCCATGTCCAATCCGCGTCTGGTGATCGCGGTGATGATCGACGAACCCTCGGCGGGGCAACATTATGGCGGTACGGTCGCCGCGCCGGTATTCGCCCGGATTATGGCGGGCGCGTTGCGGACTTTGGGCATTGCGCCGGATATGCTGACGCAGGTCGCCGCCCTGCCTGCGGAGTCGCCGCTATGACCTCGGCGGCAAAACTGGCGGCGCGTCAGCAGGAATGCCTGCAACAGGCGCGGGAGATTCTGCGCGTCCTGACTGCAGAGACCGATGTGCGTCTGACGGGTGTGACGGATGACAGCCGACGGACGCTTCCCGGCGATCTGTTTATGGCGTGTCCGGGCCATGCGGGTGATGGTCGACGGCATATCGCCGACGCGTTGGCGAAAGGCGCGGCGGCGGTATGTTGGGAGCCGGGCGGCGGTTTTGTCTGGGATGCGGCGGCGCGTATTCCCAATTTGGCGACGCCGAATCTGCGCGCGCTTGCCGGGTCGCTGGCGCATGAGGTTTATGGACGGCCTTGCGAACGGCTGAAACTCATCGCCGTCACCGGCACCAATGGCAAAACCACCATCAGTCAATGGCTGGCGGCGGCCTGGCCGGAACGTTGCGGCGTTATCGGCTCTCTGGGCGCGGGCTTTCCGGAAGATTTGCGGCTTACCGGCTTTACCACGCCGGAGGCGACGACGCTGGCGCGTCTGCTCAAGGAAATCGCGGCGCAGGGCGGCAAGGCTTGCGCGCTGGAAGCCAGTTCCATCGGCATGGAAGAAGGGCGGCTGAATGGCGCGACCGTGGATACGGCCATTTTCACCAATTTCACCCGCGACCATCTCGACTACCACGGCTCGATGGCGGCCTATGCCCGCGCCAAGGAAAAACTCTTGCGCTGGCCGGAATTGCGACTGGCGATCCTCAATCTAGATGATGAACAGGGACAACATCTGGCGCGGGTGACGACCGCCAGACGCATTATCGGCTACAGCCTTTGTCCGGAGCGCGTCAATGCGGACGTGCGTCGCGCGGGGCGCGAGCCGGAGCGCGTTTCGGCGCGGCATTTGCGCGCCACGACGAACAGTCAGGTTTTTACCCTTTCCACGCCTTGGGGCGACGCCCAGGTCGAGACGGAGGTGCTGGGCGCTTACAACATCGCCAATCTGTTGGCGGTGGCGGCGACGCTGCTGGAAGCGGGACTTTCCATGCGCGAGACCACGGCGCGGCTGGAGCGGCTCACGCCGCCGCCGGGACGGATGCAACGCTATGGCGGCGCGAGCGACGACGCCTATGACGCGCTACCGCTGGTGCTGGTCGATTACGCACACACGCCCGACGCGCTGGAAAACGCGCTGGCAACCCTGCGCCCGCTGGCGAAGATGCGCGGCGGGCGGCTGATCTGCGTATTTGGTTGCGGCGGCGACCGCGATCGCGGCAAACGTCCGCTGATGGGCGAAGTCGCGGCGGCGGGCGCGGACAGGCTGTGGATCACCAGCGACAACCCGCGCCACGAAAATCCTTATGTCATCATCGACGATATTCGTCAGGGCGTTCCGGCGGATACGACGGCGGAAATGGAGGTGGATCGGGGCGAAGCCATCCGCCGCGCCATTTTGTCGGCGGCGCAGCCGGACGTGATTCTGCTGGCGGGCAAGGGGCATGAAACCTATCAGGAAATCGCCGGAGTGCGGTATCCGTTTCAGGATGGTGAAATCGTCCGTTCGTCGCTGGCAATCTGGCGGCAGGCGCAACAACACCGGGAGGGCAGGGCATGATGCGCGGGTCGTTGGCACGCATTGCCAAAGCGGTATCGGGTCGTCTGGTGGCAGGCGGCGGCAACATCAAACTCGTTGGCGTGGCGACGGATACCCGTCAGGCTTGCGCGCAATGTCTGTTCGTCGCCTTGCAGGGCGAGCGTTTCGACGCCCATGATTATCTGGAAGAAGCCGTCGCTCAGGGCGCGGTGGCCTTGCTGGCGCATTCTGCGGACAAACTGCCGCAGGGTGTTCCGGTCATTCTGGTGGAAGACACCCGTCTGGCGCTGGGACGATTGGCGGCGGCGTGGCGGCGCAAATGCTCGTGTCCGGTGATCGCCGTGACCGGCTCCAACGGCAAGACCACCACGCGCGAAATGATCGCCAGCATCCTGAAAACGGCCTGGGGAGAAAACGCCATCCTGACGCCGCAGGGCAATTTCAACAACGATATTGGCGTCCCGCTGACCTTGCTGCGTCTGGGGCCGGAACACCGGGCGGCGGTGCTGGAAATGGGCATGAACCATCCGGGCGAGATTGGCTATCTCACGCAGATCGTTCGTCCCACGGCAGCGCTCATCACCAACGCCCAGCGCGCCCATCTGGAAGGCATGGGCGACTTGACCTTGGTGGCGATGGAAAAAGCCGACGTGTATGACGGTCTGGAACAGGACGGCATCGCCCTCATCAATAACGACGACCCGCAGGCCGCGCTCTGGCAACGGAAAAACGCCAGCCGCCGAACGCTGACTTTCGCGCTCGAACATCCCGCCGACGTGCGCGGCGAGGTCAGTCTGCGCGGCCTGGGCGCCCGCCTCACGCTCACGACCGCCCGGGGCGCGCGCGATTTCGAGTTGCAAATTCCCGGTCGTCACAACGCCCTGAACGCCTGCGCCGCAGCGGCGGCAGGTCTGGCGGTGGGGCTGGATATGGACGCGCTGGTCGAAGGCTTGCGCCGGTTTTCAGGCGTGGGCGGGCGTCTGCAACAAAAAGTCGGGCCGTATGGCGCAGTCATTCTCGATGACACCTATAACGCCAATCCGGATTCGGTGCGCGCGGGCATCGAGGTGTTGGCGGGTGTGGTCGGGCGGCGGTTTCTGGTGTTGGGCGACATGGGCGAAGTCGGCGAGGACAGCGCCCAATACCATGATGAAATCGGAGGTTACGCCAAAAGTATGGGCGTGGATCGCCTCTATGCGTTGGGCGAGGCCAGTGTGCAAGCGGCGCGTAATTTTGGCGAGGGTGCGCGCGTTTTCAAAACGCCGGAGACGCTGGTCAAGGCGCTGCGGGAAGAATTGCGGGATTACGTCAAGGACAGGCATTCCGACGCGATCACGCTGCTGGTCAAGGGGTCGCGCTTCATGCGGATGGAGCGGGTCGTGACGTTATTGCTGGACGCGGGAGAAACAGACGGGGGGGCGGACTGATGTTGCTTCTGCTTTTTCAATGGCTCTCCCAGGAAGTGCGGGCTTTTTCCGTATTCAATTACCAGACTCTGCGCACCGTGCTGGCGGCGATGACGGCGATGTTCTTTTCGCTGGCGCTGGGGCCGAAGGTCATCCGCTGGCTGGCGGCGAAAAAAATCGGACAGGCGGTGCGTGCTTGCGGGCCGGAAACGCATCTGGTCAAATCCGGCACACCCACGATGGGCGGGGTATTGATTCTGCTCGCCATCACGCTGACCACCCTTTTGTGGGGCGATCTCGCCAATCGCTACGTATGGACGGTGCTGGTCGTCACCCTGGGTTTTGGCGTCATCGGCTGGTGCGACGACTGGAAAAAAGTGGTGTACCGCGACCCGAAAGGTCTGGCGAGCCGCTGGAAATTTTTCTGGCAATCGCTGCTGGGGCTGGGCGCGGCGCTGTTTCTCGCCTTTTCCGCCGACAATCCGGCGCAGACCGAACTGATCGTGCCGTTCTTCAAGACCATTGTTTATCCGTTGGGCATTTGGGGGTTTGTGACGCTGACCTACTTCGTCATCGTCGGCACATCCAACGCCATCAACCTGACCGATGGACTCGATGGCTTGGCGATCATGCCGACGGTGATGATCGCCGTCGCGCTCGCCATTTTTGCCTATGTGGCGGGCAATATCCGCTATTCCGAATATCTGCTCATGCCTTATGTGCCCGGCGCGGGCGAGTTGTGCATCCTGCTGGCGGCGATTGCCGGCGCGGGACTGGGCTTTTTGTGGTTCAACGCCTATCCGGCGGAAGTTTTCATGGGTGATGTCGGGGCGCTCTCGCTGGGCGCGGCATTGGGCTGCGTGGCGGTGATTGTGCGTCAGGAAGTCGTGCTGTTCATCATGGGCGGGGTGTTCGTGGTGGAAACCCTGTCGGTCATGATTCAGGTCGGCTGGTTTCAATACACCTTGCGCCGCTACGGCGTGGGGCGGCGCATTTTTCTCATGGCGCCGCTGCATCATCATTTTGAGCAAAGCGGCTGGAAAGAAACGCAGGTGGTGGTGCGCTTCTGGATCATCACCATCCTGCTGGTGCTGTTTGGCCTTTCCACCCTGAAACTGCGTTAGGCAAGCCCAATGGAATTTTCCGGCAAACGTATTGTAGTGGCAGGTCTCGGCGAGTCCGGACTGGCGATGGCCAAATGGCTGCATCGTCAGGGCGCGGTCGTGTGTGTGGTCGACAGCCGCAAAGCGCCGCCGGGTCTGGCGGCGTTACAGGCGTTTGCGCCGGAAATCGAAGTCATTGCGGGCGCGTTCAACGCCAAAATCTTCCGCGCGGCGGACGCCATTGCGATCTCTCCCGGCATTCCCTTGAATACGCCGGAGATTGCCGCTTCCGGCATCAAAGTGATTTCGGAAGTCGATCTGTTCATGGCGGCGCTGGACGACTGTCAGCCCGACGCGCAGACGCTGGCGATTACCGGCAGCAACGGCAAGACCACGACCACGGCGCTGACCGCGCATCTCTTGAATGGCATTGGCATGGACGCCATTGCCTGCGGCAATATCTCGCCCTCGCTGCTGGACGCGCTGACGGTGGCGCTGGAAGCGGGCGCGTTGCCGAAAGTCTGGGTGCTGGAGCTTTCCAGCTTCCAGTTGGAAGCCAGTAGCTGGTTGCCCTTTTCGGCGGCGACTGTACTGAATGTGGCGGAAGACCATCTGGATCGGCATGGCGACATGACCCGTTACGCCACTGCCAAGGCGCGCATTTTCCGGAGCGGGGCGCGTCAGGTGTTGAACCGTGAGGATGACTGGTCGCTCGGCATGGGCGACTGGCAAAATCTGGAGCGGATGCTCACCTTCGGCCTGGACGCGCCGCCGCGCCGCGGACATTACGGCATTCGTGAGAACACCCTGTGCTGCGGCGAAAACCCGCTCATCGCGCTGGACGATCTGCCGCTCAAAGGCTTGCACAATGCCGCCAATGCCATGGCGGCGCTGGCGCTTTGCACGGCGATTGGCCTCGGCAACCAGCGACTTTTGTCCGCCTTGCGGACATTCAAGGGCTTGCCGCATCGGGTGACGCCGCTGACGGAGGCGGCGGGCGTGCTGTACGTGGATGATTCCAAAGGCACCAACGTCGGCGCGACGCTGGCGGCGATTCGCGGCATGGGGCGCAAGGTGGCGCTGATTCTCGGCGGCGAGGGCAAGGGGCAGGATTTCGCGCCGTTGCTGCCCGCGCTGCAACGACATGGTCGCGCCGTGGCGCTGATCGGGCGCGATGGGGCGTTGATCGGCAAAGCGATTGCC